>SVMB01000110.1 GCA_015067675.1 Oscillospiraceae bacterium | reverse complement strand
TTCCTGCGGAATTTCCCTGTTTTGCACCATTGCATGATGCAAAACAGGGTGGGCTGCTGCAAATGTGGGAATAAATCCCACACTTGCAACAGCCCCTTTCTATACTGCGCTTATTCGCCTTTGAATACCTTGATCAGATCAGCGAGATTCGTCTCGGCGGCGCCGATTCTCGCTTCAACATTGGAAACATAGTTGGGCAGATTGTTGGTGATCATGGTACGGTAAATCTGACCGAGATTATTCATGGAAGAGTTGTACGCGAAGATGAATTCGGTGGTCATGGTGTTCTTGATGAGGTCGATCATCTGCGAGGAGATGCTGTCGCGGGAGTATTTCATCTTCAGCGCGGTTTCGTAGTAGGCGGGGGTTACGCGGCGGTAGGATTCCGCGGAAAGCGCTTCCAGCACCGCGCCGACCATATCCAGATTCACGGATGCAATGGAGACGCCGGTCAGCAGAGCCTGGTCGTGGACGAGGGAACGGTACTCCTTTTGTGTCTCGTCCAGTTTCGGGTGAGGCAGGATGCCGAAATCGTCCTCCATGTCCCGAAGCTCACTGGCTTGAACCAGCATGCCATTGCCGAGGAAGAGAGAAGTACCTTTGGCGAAAATCTCTTTCTGCCTTCCTGACGACCTTGTCAAGACCGCCTGCTGCTGGAAGAATGCGCAGAGTTTTTCTGCCAAAGTAATGGCTCTGTCATTTATCATGGTCAGCTGGACGAAGCCTTCCTTGTCTCGGCTGGTGAAAGGAATGTCTGCGGCATACACGAAGGAGTCCACTGACGCATACAGACCGTCGGTGATCAGACCCAGCTGATCGTCAATATCGGTTACGCCGTCGCCGTTCAGATCTGCATAAGCGCCCTTCATCAGCTGGCTCATGTAATCGAGGGTGAACTTGCCGTCCAGCGTCAGCCGATACAGCTCGTCGGGATTGCCGTAGATCTTCTCATACAGCGTTTTATTGAATATATTGGCGCGGATGTTTGAAATTGCCTGCGTGTTGAAATCGCTGATGAGCAAAAATCGGTATTTGTTTCCAAGGGACAGTGCGTCCATGTAGTCATTCATCCACCACGGCTGCTCAAAATTGATGTGCTTTAACTCATAGGCGTTGACGAACATCCTCTGGCCGACAAGGGCAGTCATTCCGTACTGCTGTCCCATGAAGATATCGTAGGTGGAGTCGCCTGCCAGAATCAGCGTGGAAACGGCAGGGCCGATAGTGTTCCACTTCATTTCATAGCCGTCGGCTTTCAGCGTGAATTTCAGCTGTTCCTGCACGTTGATATTACGCTCATATACGGCGTCGTTGACAACGTCGCCCTCAAATTCTTCACTGCCCAGCACGAACTGATCGTTGGCGGCTATACGTCCGACATAGGCGGTGAAAGTTCTTCCGCCGAAGTTCAGATCCTTCGGCAGATCATCCTTGATCTCGTGCCGCTCGGTTTCACGGGGTTCGGTTTCTGCGGTGGTGGTGTCTGCCGGGGCGGCGGTATCTGACGTATCACCTCCGGAGGCGGTGGTATCCTGTACGGAGGTATCGGAGGTGTCGGGTGAATCCGGCGTATCGGGAGTGCATGCCGTCAGAGCGGGCAGCAGCATGAGCGATGCCAGGATGGCGGCGAGGATGCGTTTTGTATTCATGAGATTCTCCTGTTCTGTAGCATAAGAATGGGCTGCCGCAGAAGCAACAGCCCGATGTCTTTAAGGGAAAATTACTTTCTCTTCTTGGAAACGATTACGCCGGAAGCGGCAACAGCGGCAACAGCTGCGAGGACAACAGCGATATCAGCGGTCTGAGGAGCAGAAGCTTCATGGATCACGCGGGGCTGCGTAGCGTTGTATACCTTGATGTTATCCAGGTAAGCGGAGCAGTCACCCTTTATGGTTGCGTTGAAAGCCAGACGGACATACTTAACCAGAGGACCGACGATATCATTGGCGAATGCCATATTCTTTGCATAGTTGACACCGTCAATGTAAACGGAGGACACCTTTTTGTCAAGATCGTATGCGAGAGAAATGGTGTACCAGGTTTTGAGCTTGAGGTTGGTTACAGGATTCTCAATGCCGGTAACGTACACGGCGAGATCGCTTCCCTTAACATAGGCGGGGATAAGCCATGCAGTACCGGTTGCACCCTGGCCGGCTGCTCTGCCCAGATGGAACGTCATGTCATCGCAGGCCTGCTCGAAGTATACATCGTACTCAATAACGAACTGGTTCTTGGCGCCCCACTTGGCGATACCCTCAGCGTTGTTGTAGAGCAGCTGAGAGAAGTTGTCGTATCCCGCTTCCTTTGCCGGATGGTTGATACGGAGTGCCTTGTCACCGTCAAATTCAACGATTTCAATAGAACCGTCCTTGGGGGTACTGTGGATAGAATAAGCGTCAAGAGAAGTGGGGACAGGGCCGAGGTCTTTGTCTTCGAAGTCGGTGGCGTAGACGTTTTCATCAGCTGCAAAAACGGAAGATGCAGCGGAGAAGATCATCAGCGCACACAGAGCAAGGGAGAGAAATTTTTTCATGTGGAGATCTCCTTTTAAATAAATTTTTGCCGAAGCAGATAAACGCTGTCTGCTTTCGACAAAAAAATTATACCACAAAAAATCGAAGAATAGTATTCAAAAAAGACTTTTTGTGGTATAATAAATATAGAAAACAGACCAAATGAGGAGGTGCACATGAAACCGGAACGCTTCAAGCAAATCGATATACAGCTTGACACGAATCTGCGCATTCCTTTCTGGAAAGAGCAGATTGAAAAATTGTGGATAATTGAGCGTACGGACACGGATCGCGGTTACGTAATGGATGAGCATGTACATCAGTTCTTTGAATTGCTCATCAACTATTATCCCGTGCCCCTGCGGCACACGGTGGCGGGCAATGCCTACGATACGGATACCCCGTTCATTCAGTTCCGTGCACCGTACATTCTTCACTCCACGTCTGCACTCGATTTTACGCCATATACACGAACAAATATTGCCTTCCATCCGCTCGTACTGGCGGAGTTCGGCGGCATCTGCAAGCTGGGCAAACTGGCGAACTGTCAGGAGTGCGTGATTCCCACCACCACAGAAAAGATCATGACCCTGGAGCCGCTTCTTACTCGACTGCGCCGCGTTCGTGATCCGAATGTGCCGAAGCATGTGTGGATAAGCGCGCTGTCGATGCTTATATGGGAGATCAGCGAGATGGCGGAAAATGCGATCGTCCACGGCGCGGAGACATCGCCCTACATACAGGAGCTTCTGCAGTACACGGTGGAACACGCGGAGGAGGATCTGTCGATCGATACGCTGGCGGAGCATTTTTTTGTCAGCCGCAACAAGCTGACACGGGATTTCCGCGCCGCAGTGCATATGTCTCTGCATGAATACATCACCGAGGTTCGTATTCACCGGGCGAAAATCCTGCTGATGGAGGGATTGCCGCTGTCCGTGATCGCAGAGAGGTGCGGCTTCAGCGGGGATTCGTCCTTTGTGTACATGTTCCGCAGCCATACGGGCATGACTCCCGGCGAATACCGGAAACGGGGCGTTGCAAGCAATCTCCCAAAACGCAGCATATAATGCTGAACATGCGGTTCAGCTTTGTCAGATTTTCATGTCAGGATTTTTTGCTTTACCTGCAATCGATTTCAGACGCTCCATAACGGAATTCTCACCCTTGCCGAAATAATCATGGAGCTTTTGATATTCCGCAAACAGCCGGTCGTAAATGTCCCTGTGTGCAGGATTCGGTTCATAAACTGTGCAGAGGCGGTCGCCCATAATTTCCGCCATTTCGACAATATCTCCGATTCCTGCGGCCGCGGCTGCGTAAACAGCGGCACCAAGAGCGGGTGCCTGCGTACAGCTGCTTACATGCAGAGGTAAATTCAGTACATCTGCATAAATCTGCATCATGAGCGGATTTTTGTTGGCTATGCCGCCGCAAACCCATATTTCTTCCACAGCTGCGCCTGCATTTCGGTAGGCCTCTGTAATGATACGGGCGCCAAACGCAGTGGCCTCCAGCAAACTTCGGTAAATCTCTTCCGGTTTTGTTTGCAGTGTCAATCCCAGAATCATCCCGCTGAGATTGGGATTAACCAGGCAGGAACGGTTTCCTCCGAGCCAATCCAACGCCAGCAAGCCGCTCTCTCCGGGCTGCAGGGAAGCTGATAAATCCGATAAGTACTGATGGAGGTTCATTCCGCGGGAACGGGCAGCCTGTATGTAGTTTTCCGGTACGCATCGGTCGACAAACCAACCGAAAGTATCTCCCACACTGGCCTGCCCTGAGGCATATCCCCAAAATCCCGGATAGTAAGTATCCGGAAGACATGCCGTTACACCTTCGACGTTTTTTCTTTCTTCGCTCAGCAGCATAATGCCTGTGGATGTTCCTATAACCATCATCATTACGCCCGGTTTTGCTATACCGATACCCGGCATGGCGGCGTAAGCATCCATTTGCGGCGCGGATATGGCGATTCCCTCGGGCAGACCAAATCGCTCAGCCATTTCAGAACAGAGCTCCCCGACTTTCTGCCCCGGAGAGGCAATTGTATAGTCATCAAAGCGCGCCATCAGTTTTTCTTTGGGCAAGTTTTTCAAATCGGGGGAAATCGCAGTGAAGAATTCTTCGCCGGGATATCCGGTTTCGCTGCGGAACATGGCTTTTGCAGCGGCAGCGCTGCTGCTGAAGACTTTTTTGCCGCACAGAAGACTTGTCACATAGTCCATAGCCTCCACAAAACAGTGTGTCTCGCGGAAAAGCGCCGGATCTTCCTCATAAACCTGCAGTACTTTCGGAATCAAAGCCTCGCAGGACACTTTGCCTCCGTAGCGAGTCAGATAGTCCGGCTCCAACTCCTTACAGAGGAGAGTGAGCTTATCGGCCTGTGCTTGTGCACCATGGTGCTTCCAGAGCTTGGGCCATGCATGGGGACGTGAGGGATAAGTGAAGCACATCGGATGAAAATTTGCATCCAGGGGGATCACCGTGCTGGCAGTAAAATCTACGCCAAGGCCAACGATCTCTTGCGGTGAAATCTCGTTTTTTCCGCAAAGCTTCGGAAGAATTACGTCCAGAACAGACAGATAATCTTCAGGATGCTGCAGACACCAGTTGGCGCAGAGAGGTGTACCGTCAGGCAGCTGTTCTGTCAAAATTTCGTTGGGATATGCCGCTTCAGCGGAAGCAGCAATATGGCCGTTGCACACATCGGCAAGAACGCCACGGCAGGAGAGAGAGCCAAAATCCAATCCAATCACATACGACACAGTTATTACCTTCTATTTTAATTTCTTGATGTTCCTTTTTTCCGTTTCGGATCGATGTAAAAACTGAAAAGACGAGCGGATCGGCGCTGCTTAACGAAGCTTGTTCAAAAGCTCCAGCATACCTTGAACCATTACGTCGTCTGCTCCCTTTTTGTAACTGGAGGTGAGGGCTTCATAACCGCCCTCATCATAGGCTGAGGAGGTGCCGATGTATCCGCAGGAGGCATTGGTCTGGCAGGTAAGGATCGTTGCTTCAAAGGGAGAATCCCGATAGATTCTTCTGCCTATTTCCGTAAAGGGCTCTCCGGGAAGACCAGCAAAAACAAGTTCTCCCAAACGGAGGGCATAGACGGAGAAACGATAAAAATCAGGCTCATCCTTCATTCGTACAATGCGTCTTGCCTCGGGAACACTCATGCTTCCGGGAGCGACGTGGGCCCCGCCTTTTCCGTTTTCGTAGGAGGCATTATATGCCTCGCACACCCGCATCGCCTCCTCCAGACGGGAAGAATCACGGTTTGTGGGGAGATGAATCTCTGCGGAGGCAAAGCGAATGGTATCGGCGCTGAGGGGACGGGCGCGATCGCATACGCTCAGCACCTGCCCTGCGATGACACGACCCATATAGCGGGCGTGATCAATTTGTCCCTTAGAAACGCCCTTTGCTTTCTGCGGCCCCACTATGCCGCGATGGGGAGCAAAGGCATTGAAATGATTCACATCGCCTTGGGGCCCCAACAGGAACATGCAGTCGCTGTCGGGAATAGCGCTTTCCAAAATAGAGCACACAAAGCCGGGCCAATCGGCGCTGATATATTCACCGCCGACCGTATCGGGGTGGGTGCCGAAGTTCACCAGATACAGATCCCCGGCACCCTCACGTGCCACTTTCAAAAGACGCAGTTCCTCATTGGGAGTTCCCAAGGGAGAGTCCAGCATAGGATCCAATGGGGCGGGATTGGTTTTGACGCTTCCATCCTTCAGCCGATAGCGACGGACAAAGGAAATGCCCTTTGCCTCCGTTTTGGCGTAAAACAGGCTTGCGGGAGCCAGATCCATCTGGGCTGCAATGCTTGCTTCCAGACAACACTCCTTCAAGAAGTCGAGATAAGCGGGATCGGCAGTGGTATTCGAGGCAAAATCCTTACCGGTCAAGGGACCGGTGTGGGTGTGTGATACCGAAAGATGGATGGCATCGGCACAAATCCCCAGCTTTTCAGCGATCAGGGTGCGGATCTCTGTAGAAAGAGGCTTGGAAAGCAAACAAATATCCAGGGTAATCAAAAGGGCTTTTTCTCCCTTTGCTTCAAATAAAGCAGCACGGGCGAAGAGCGGGTCCAAAACACCTTTGGCAAAGCGGGGAGTGTAGTAACCCACCATCGGAAAGCCAAGGGGCGGGGTAATTTCTTTTTTTCCGAAACCGCAGGACAAATCAATCTGTTTTTCTTCCATGGACATGCTCCTTTTTTGACTGTTTGTTTTGTTGTTTTTTTGTATTATATATTTATCATATTCATAGTGACACACGCAACTGCGGATCAGCATATGTATAGCACTGTTTCTTACCCATTCCGGCAAGTCTGTCACCAAATCCGGAACATACCGGGGAAGGGCACCATGTCCCCTTGATCGACTGCGCCAACCGGACGGGAACGGCATTCCCCGGAATCCTCCACCGGCCCTCATGTCATGAAGCCATGTGCAGTCAGCAGGGCATCCACGGAGTTCTGTTTGTAAATTCTATTATTTCATTTGGCTCACGCCATGTATTTACAGCTATATTATAATTGAGCCGAACGCTGTTGTACATAGAAAATCAATCATTTAATTCGTACTTTTCAACATTTTCTTTTGAATTTTTACGAAGTAAGCGAAATACCTTATGACACCATATTTCATTCAACTCCACAAAACAGAGCATAGACTGTAAGCACCGCAGTCTATGCTCTGTTTCATGTATTTGACTTTCGTTATATGTTTATGCCACCGAGATTATCTGCGATCGTGTATCCGCCGCCGAATATCACTTCTATCTTTCCGTCTTTATAGACCTTGATGCATTCTACTATCTGTCTGACGATGGTGTCATCGTATTCAACGCCGGTCACCGTGCCGATGTCACATGCCGAGGATTCCAGCCAGTTCGTAACGCTCTGGCGGATGATCTGAGAGCCGGTGTACCACTTGGTTGCATCCTGACCGGATTTCGGATCCGCCAGTGCGGGATTGGCAATCAGAAGACCGTTGTGAGAAACGGTGGACTGGTGATAATACCGTGTCTGATAATGACCGAAGTTGGAATAAACACCGCCGTCATTGGGAAGCATGCCTTTGTAATAAATCTGGAACGTGCCCGCATCGCCGTGCTCATGGTTTGCAGTGGATTTGACACCCATCTTCATCCATGTGGAGAGCGCGTTGGGATCCTCCCATTTGGAGCGGGAAACCATCTGACCGATATGATAGCCGATATACTGAATCACATTCAGATGATCCCAGAGATTGGATTCGCTTGCTGTACCGCCTGACACGAAAATCAGATAGGATGCGGCTGTGATGGAGGTATATCCCGTGCCCGTAGTGCCGAAATACGAACTGGCAGCCTTGGCACACGCCCATGCAACAGAATCGCCGGTCACAGCACCGGTGAGAATGGAGATGTTCCGATAAGCGGTCAGCTTCCGGTGTAAGGATTCTCACCTGTAGCCTGCATGTACAGCCATGCGGAATACAGATCCGAGTAGAAACGGGTGTTTACATAGCTGGAACCCTGTGGATACAGCCCGGCTTTCAGCTCATCCGTCAGCAGATCAGAGCACCAGTCGTATACTTCCGCGGCGATAAACATGACATAGCCGTAGTCGCGGTACTGGTCGCTGTTGATGTACTGAATATCCAGTGTATTGATATTGTTCAGCATGGCGTAAATTGCCTGCCAGCCGTATAACGCATCACCGGTCAGCAGATAGTTCAGAGGCTTTGCCTCAATGATAGCAAGCCCCTTTTTGTCGCAGTTGTGCAGACCTTTTCGCCCCTGATAATCCAGGGAAGGAGCGGGAAGTACACCGCTGTAGTCAGTCTCTACGTACGATTTGAACGTGGAAACAGCAGTTTTGTCTTCCGCATTTTCCATCGCCGCTTTGATAGCAGGAATCATATCCGCTGTCAGACTGACACGGGGATGTTCGTCTTTCAGCTTCTGCGTAGGCGTGGAATACTTGACAGAGGTCAGCGTACTGATGTCTTTTGCAGCAGTGCCGAACTGGCTGAGATCAAAGGCTTTTACCTTGGCAATCAAATCAGCCGACTCAGCCTGTTTTTTGGCGGCTTCCTCAGCGGCAAATGCCAGTTTCCCTTCCCGATACGCGTGTCCCCAGACAAGCGCATCCGTTGCTTCCGCGGCTTTTGCCGTGATATCGGCAATCAGATCTGTGGAAAGCTGGCGTCCCGTATCACCATTCAGAAGTCAGGAAGCGGCTTCAGGCATCGTATCCGGAAGGGTTTTATAGGAGGGAAGACCGATTTTGTTGCGCAGCGTCAGCTTAATCTGACCGGCTGCATTGACACTGGCGGAGTTTTCGGTGTCATAGATAATAACCGTATCTGTGCCGACCGTTTCAGAAAGAAATGTCAGCGGAGCCCCCTGGGCGGCTGCTTCATCTGTGATTTGCTCCGGATTCGGGGTGTTGTCACAGGATACTAAAACTGTCAAACAGAGAAAAGTGTGAAAAAAACGGATAATGTCATTAAGATAAGAAAGGCCAGTGTACAAACTGCACAAAGAACAGGAAGCTGACCCGGGGGTATCGGGGGCGAAGCCCCCGACTGAACCCAATATATAGGGGGGGATGCAAGGGGGGGAACGCCCCTTGCCCGCGGCATACGCCGCGGAAAAGTCTGCACCTGTGCAATTTGTATACAGCGTTCGCTTATCTTAATGACATTGAAAAACGGATAATCTTTTTATCATGTATGTATTTTCCTTCTTGCATTATGCGGGGGTAACGGAGATACTGCCTGCCGGAGCATCAAAGACAATCATGCCGCCCTCTTCACTGGACAGATAACTGCCGATTTCCTTTCCGTCGGCAAATACTTTCCAGCTGCCTGCGGCAATACCGGACAGATAAACACTGCACGCACAGTCAATCGTGAAAGAGAGAGCTTCATTGGCGCGTGTGCGGCTTTCCGCAAATACAGCAGCTGTTCTGCCGCAGACGGCACCGGTGATACCGTCTCCGCTTAGCTTGGTGACTGTAGGCGGCGTTTTTTTCGATCCCGCATCGGTAACATAGAATACATTCATGAATCCGCCGTCACAGCTGCCTGTAGGCAGGGAGATTTCAATACGTCCCCAGTGACCGTCAAATCTGTTTGAGTACGAACGGCACTCCTGACCTGCGATCCAGTGATGGTGTCCTTCACCGCCTATGCCTTCGATAGTGGCTTCATCCGTGAGACAGGTAAGCGTCAGTCTGCCGCCGTCCTTTTCAACGGTGACAGTTCTTCCTACCATCAAAGGCGCATCGGGAGTGACGATCTGGAACAAAAAGATTTTGCGTATTTCGGGAGATGAAGCAGTCAGATCATCCCGCACAAAGAATACCAGCGGGAAATCGGGATCATCGGTGTATACAGCCAGCATCTGGCGGGATGCGTATTCCGCCTCGCCGTTGTAAGCAGCGGCAATATTGCCTGCCAGATAGGCATATTTGGATTCCAGCTTGGCTTCATCTTTGAATCCGGATTCCACACCCGTGACTTCACCCGTGATGCAGTGATCCGCAGTGAACCAATCTCCGATTCCGCGGCGGTGACGCTGGGAACCTGAGTACCATTTTTCCGCGAGAACATCCGAATCAGGTTTCAGACGGTCAGGATCAAAAAACAGAAGTCCGTTGTGCGCAATGGTACAGGCGTGATAAAAATGCGTCTGGAAATGGCTGCTGTAGTCATACAGACCTGCCGCATGAGCCAGCAAACCCTTGTAATAAATCTGGAAAGTGCCGCCGTCTCCGTGATCGTGACCGAATGTGGATTTGACACCGATTTTCATCTGCACCGCAGGTGCGGAGGGATCGTACCAGCGGGCACGACTTGTCAGCAGTCCCAAATGATGTCCGTTGTAAAGCTGTACGGGAAGATATTCGTATCGATCCGCAACTGTAGGTGATCCGCCCGATACGAAAATCAGAAACGATGCCGCAGTAATGCAGGTATGTCCCACTTCAGACAGGGAGAAAGCTCCCGCCGCTTTTGCGCACGCCCAATGGAGCGGATTGCGTGTTACTGATGCGGAAATCAAAGCAACATGGCGGTAACGGTTTATGTTGCCGATCGTCGGACCGTCTCCGCACGCGAAAACAGAGACACCGTCGGGAAGTTCCATTGCAAAAACGGATGTGATTACATCTTCAATATTGGTATAAGGATTTTCACCCGTACCGCAGGTATACAGCCAGGCAGAATACAGATCGGAATAGAAACGGTGTGCCATGTAGGATGTGCCCTGGGGATACAGACCTGTCTTCAGATAATCGGCGCGGAAGGGAATGTAGTCGTCCTGCAGACGTCCGGCACAGAGCTCCCACCAGGAGGGATTGTCCTCGTAGATGGCAATGGAGAAAGAGAGATAGTCTCTCATCAGCTGTGCTTCCGCACCGTGCCCGTTGATACCGCTCTGACGTACAGGAGGAAAT
>SVMB01000109.1 GCA_015067675.1 Oscillospiraceae bacterium | reverse complement strand
ATGAAGTCCTTACCGGCAGCCTGGTCAACGCATCGGCCATCGCCCGCTACATCAAGCAGAAGAATCCTTCAGAGGTCAGCCTTGTCTGTATGGGTCTTGCGGCGGTCTCCCAGACCGAGGAGGATACCCTCTGCGCCGAGTACATCAAGAGCCTGCTGGAGGGTAATCCCATTGACCTGACCGAGGGTATTGAAAACCTGAAAGTTACCAGCGGCGCGAAGTTTTTTGATCCGGCGAAGGCCGAGGTGTTCCCGGAGGCGGACTTTTATGCCAGCACTCAGGTGAACCGCTTTGATTTTGTTCTGCGGCTGGTCAGAAATCCCGACGGCCTTGATTACGTTGAAAAGATCAACGTCTGAGGAAAGGTGCTCACCATGCTTGATATGCAAAAGCATCCCATCCTGCACGACGTACAGGCAGGAAGGGAAGTGATATGGATCAATCCGAAGAAACGGGATGCGGCATCGGGCATCGCCGCCGCGCCGGTTGGGATTGACGACGTTTTGGACGCTGAAGCGCGGCTTGCGCGTTTTGCGCCGCTGATTGCTGAGGCATTTCCCGAGACCAAAGCCCGGGACGGCCTCATCGAGTCGGAAATCGTGGAGCTTCCCGCCATGCGGGAGCGGCTGGGTGCCGATAGCGCGGGGATTACAGGGCGGCTGATGCTCAAAATGGACAGTCATCTGGCCATCGCCGGTTCCGTCAAAGCGCGCGGCGGCATTTACGAGGTGCTCAAGGTGACCGAGAAGCTGGCGCTTGCTTCAGGGATTCTCGCCGATACGGAGGATGACTACAAAAAGCTTCTGTCGGATGAGGCGCGTGCCTTCTTCGGAGGGAAGAAGATGCAGGTGGGCTCCACGGGTAATCTGGGCATGAGCATCGGCATCATGAGCGCGGCGCTGGGCTATCAGGCGATTGTACATATGTCGGCTGATGCAAAGCAGTGGAAGAAGGATCTGCTGCGCAGCCGCGGCGTGACGGTGGTTGAATACTCAGGCGACTACGGCGAGGCGGTGAAAAACGGCCGGGCGCAGTCGGATCTTGACCCGAACAGCCATTTCGTGGACGATGAGAACTCCCGCGATCTGTTTCTGGGCTATGCGGTGGCGGCGTTCAGACTGAAAAAACAACTGGACGAGCAGGAAATCACGGTGGATGCCGCGCATCCGCTGTTTGTATACCTGCCCTGCGGCGTGGGCGGCGCACCGGGCGGCGTCTGCTTTGGATTGAAGCTGGTGTTCGGCGACGCGGCGCACTGCTTCTTTGTGGAACCGACCCAGGCGCCGTGTATGCTTGTAGGTATGGAATCAGGACTTCACTCCGGCATCTCGGTGCAGGATATCGGCCTGACAGGGATCACGGAGGCCGACGGTCTGGCTGTGGGACGCCCCTCGGGCTTTATCGGCGGCGTAATGGAGCCGCTTTTAAGCGGTGAGATGACCGTGGAGGATGCAAAGCTCTATGATTACCTGCGGGAGCTTCATGAGAGCGAAGGGATCTTCATCGAACCCAGCGCCTGCGCGGCATTTCAGGGGGTGATGAGCCTGCAATCAAGCCAATTGAAGGCCTATATCCGGGCAAATCACCTTGAGGGCTGTATGGAAAACGCGACGCACATCGCATGGGCCACCGGCGGCAGCCTTGTCCCCGAAGAACTCCGGGTGAGCTTTCTTGAAAAGCATCTGTAAGCAATAAAACAGGAGCCTGCGGCAAATGCCGCAGGCTCCGTCTGGTGTTATGGTATTTCTTTTCATCGCTGCAGAGGCCTTGCATCATCACTGACACGGTAGACCAGGGGAGATGCGCCGTATTGGCTGCGAAAGCAGCGGGTGAAGTAGGATTGATCGGTAAAGCCGCAGGAAAGAGCGATTTCCGCGACGCTTAAAGCAGTATTGCAAACCAGATACCGGGCTTTTGTCAGCCGACACTGCAGAATGTAGCTCTGGGGCGACATACCGAGGGAATTTTTGAAAACACGGTAGAGCTGGGACCGGCTCAGACTTACATGGGCGGCGAGATCCTCCACGGAAAAATCGTTGAAGTAATTGGCCTCCACGTAGGCAATGGCCTGCTGCAGGGGTGTCCCACGGGAAGCACGTGCGTCGCTGTGCATCTCATGGCTGCGCATGAGCAGGGAAAAGAACCCGTAGAGTTCCCCCAGAGCCTCGTAATCCTGTGCAGTGTTGGCCGCAGCGGCACTGTATCCTACCGGAATGCGCCGCTCCAGCGGCGTTTCCAGCCGGTAATGAAACACCGGCGTTTGCCGCGACAAACCGCAGCGGGCAAGAATTCCGTCCACATCCGAGCCTCGAAAAGCAATCCAGACGTATTCCCAGGGATCGCTCTCATCGGCACGGTAGGATGCGGTATGGTAGGGCGTGATGAGAAATGCGTCGGAGGGGCCGAGGGGATACTGTCTGCCATCCTGCTCGAAAGTACCTTTGCCGCGCAGAATGTAGTGAATGATGTAGTGGTCACGCACCGCGGGACCGAAACTGTGGCCGGGCGTACAGGCTTCACGGCCGCTGTAGCAGACCGAAAGCCCGCCGGCGCGGCTCTCCTGTTCAAATCGATAGGCGGTATCACAGATCATGACGGCACACTCCCTTCGCAGTGTATTATACCAGACAAACCTGCAGGATGCAACATCCGTGCTAAAACTGGCAACATCCGCTCTTGCAAAAAAATGGCGGCTGCGGTAGAATGAACTTGTCCCGGAAACGACTGTGCAAAAACAGTCGGCAGTTACCGGAATAATGAAAAGGAGCAGAAGTTTATGAAGAAAATTGCATTTATCGGCGCCGGCAGCTTTGGTTTCACCCGTACGCTGGTCAAGGACATCCTCTCCTTCCCCGCTTTTTCGGATGCGGAAATTGCCCTGATGGACATCAATCCCAAGCGTCTGGACTACATCACCCGTGCCTGCAAGAAGATCGTTGAAGCCGGCAAGTATCCCGCGAAGATCACCGCCACCCTGAACCGCGCCGAGGCACTTGACGGTGCCGATGGTGTTCTGATCACCATCCTCTCCGGCGGCGTCAAGATCTGGCGCTACGACGTGGAGATCCCGAAGAAGTACGGTGTCGACATCAACGTCGGCGATACCCGCGGCCCTGCCGGTATCTTCCGTTATCTGCGTACCGCCAACGATATGCTTGATATTGCCCGCGATATCGAGAAGTACTGCCCCAATGCCATCGTCCTCAACTACACCAATCCCATGGCCATGCTCTGCCGCACCGTCCAGGGTGAGTGCAACATCAATATGACGGGTCTGTGCCACAGCGTGCAGGGTACCGCCCAGATGCTGGCCAAGTGGATCGGCGCCGACATGAAGGACGTCACCTATCTCTGCGCCGGTATCAACCATCAGGCCTTCTATCTTGATTATAAGGTTAACGGCAAGGATGCCTATCCGCTCATCCGTGCCGCTATGGAGAATCCCGAGATCTATAACGAGGAAATCGTGCGTAACGAGATGTTCCTGGCTCTGGATTACTACGTCACCGAGTCCTCCGGCCATAACTCCGAGTACAATGCCTGGTTCCGCAAGCGTCCTGACCTCATTGAGAAGTACTGCACCCACGGTACCGGCTGGAATCCCGGCGTCTACGGCTATATTCTCGACCATTACCTTGCCCAGGAGGATAACTGGGAGAAGGATATCATTGACTGGCTGGCCAAGGATGAGATCGACATCTCCCGCGGTCACGAGTATGCTGCCTCCATCTTCAATGCCGTCTTCGGTGACAACACCATGTTCGAGTTCAACGGCAACGTGCGCAACTTCGGTCTGATCGACAACCTCCCCGAAGGCTGCTGCGTCGAGGTTCCGGTTGTGGCTTCTCAGGCAGGTCTGCGCGCCATGCACGTGGGCAATCTGCCGGATCAGCTGGCGATCCTCGTCAACACCTCTGCCCGCTGCGAAGAGCTGGCCATCAAGGGCAGCCTCGAGGGCGACCGCCGCAAGATCTACCAGGCCATCGCCTTTGATCCGCTGACCTCCTCCGTGCTGAGCCTGCGCGAGATCCAGAGCATGGTCGACGAAATGTTCGCCGCCAACGAAGACTATCTGCCCCAGTTCCGTAAGTAATTCTTACGGTAAGTAACGTTTTTACATCTAAAACAGAAAGCGGACGGGAGAAATCCCGTCCGCTTTGTCATATCCATTTTTGTGCTCAGACTTCCTCAAAGAAGCTGTGCAGGAAATCAGCCATGGGCATGTTGCAGCTTGCCTCGGCGAGAAACTCGGTGCCGTGCTGATTGCCCCAGGAGTAGTACATGATGGTGCGGCCGTTGAACTCGCACAGTTCCAGATCGCTGACATTGATATTCTCGGCCTTCATGATCAGCTCCTGCATGGCGGGGGTCAGATAGGGATTGGCAATCTGCCGGTCAATCTCCGGCTCGAAGTCCAGAACCGGGTTGATAGGACTGTACTCCCAGTGAATGAGATCGGTACCGCGGGCGATGCAGTTGCGGAACTCTATGCCGTACTTGTTGTCAGCCTTGTAGGCTTCCAGATAGAGTACGTAGTAGTTGGGATCGCCGGGGAGGGTGTAAATGGCGGGTCCGCCGGCATAGCGGTCACGCTGGAAGGCGCATTCGGTGGGGGTCAGGGTCCAGTTCTTCAGATCGGTGGACTGGGCAAAGCGGAAGGTGAAGGGGTGGGGGCCCACTTCCTCTGCAGGTGCACCGCATTCAAAGAGCAGAGTGTAGACGCCGTCCTTTTTGCACACGCCGGTGTTGTAGATCTGCCAGCCGGGCAGATGCAGCTGACCGTACTCTTCCCAGTGGGTCAGGTCGGAGCTGCGCCAGCCCTGAATGGTATCGCCGCCCCATCCGCCGGGAGCGGAAGTCGGCGCGATGCCCCATGCATAGACATAATCCTCCTCGGCATAGGCATAACCCATGGTGTAATCCCAGCCGAAGGGCGCGGTAGGCGCACCTGTCTGGACGTCGATCAGACGGAAATAGCTGCGCTTACGTTCGGTCCAGATGTTCCAGGGATGGCCACGGAAATACTCGAAGCGATAGAGACGGCCCTTGAACACCAGAGGCGTGGTCTCGACAATGCTGCACGCGATGGTACCATGCTTGTGGATGTAGGGTTTTTTGAGGTTTGACATGGGGTTGTCCTCCTTTTGAGTGAATTATGCAAATAACGGGAGAGAATCAGAATTGATTCGTGGGCGCGATCTCCCATGCATCGATCTGCAGGGCAGCGGCGGGATCACCGATGAGGCTCACGCCCATCGCAGCGGCGGGCTCGGTGGGATACACACGGCGGCAGATGGCCTGACGGTCGTTTGCATAGACTTCAATGACGGAATGGTCGATGAACACATCCAGGGCGAGCTCTTCGCCGTCGGCGAGGGTGAGCGGTGCTTCTTCACAGATCTTTTTGGTTTCGGCACCACTGGCCGAGGTATCCATGACGAGCTTACCGGCTGCACGGTCGTAATAGAGGGCAGTATGCTCACCGTTCTTCCCGTCGCAGCGCACCTTCAGGCCGCAGGCAGCTTCGGTGGGCTTCCAAAGGGTCTTGATGCGTACGCTTTCGCCGTTTTTGACCGGGAGATCGGGAGTTTTTGTGCCGGTGAAGCACTGGTGATGGTGCTGCAGCTGCTCCAGTTCCTGCGCAGGAGCCATGTGGAGGCAATCATCCTGCCACCAGAGTACCCGGGGGAAGCTGAAAACACCGGACCAGCCGAAACGCTGAAGGTCATCGTGGATGTTGTCAACCAGCCATGTCCACATAATCTGGCGGCCGCGGTCATCCACCAGCGCCTCGGGCGCGAAAAAGCTCTTGTCGCGCCAGGTCATGCGGCCGTGTACCTCGGGAAGGAATTTCTCGTTTTCCAGAGTACCCACCATGTATTGACAGCCCTTGTTGTGGGAGATGAAGAGCTGCAGCCACTTGCCGGTGGGCTTGCCATCGATGGGAGCATCGTAGAGCGGCAGGAAGCTGGGGCACATATCGTCCTCGGAGGCATCGGGCCAGTCACCCTCGCCGATGTGGGGACGGTCATAGAAGCGGTGGACGAATTCCCAGGTCTTCAGGTCGCGGGAGCGGAAGAGCTCGGTCCAGTTGCCGCGGTAGAAATCGGGCGCATCTTCACGGCGGCGGTATTCGTTGAGCACGCAGAGATTGCCCAGCTGCATGTAGTACATTCCGTCGGCCTTCCAGATGTTGGAGGGATCGGCGCAGCCAAGCTGAACGGTCTTGCCGTCGATCTCCACATCGAGGATACCCCAACGGGTGGCATTGATCGCGATGGGATTCATGCGTTCCCAGTGATCGTAGGGAGGACGTGAGCATGCCATGCCGATGCCGGAGAGATCCACAGCCGGGTCACGGGCAGGGAATTTCCAGAAGGTCAGATAAGCCGTACCATCCTCATCAAGGAAAGCGCCGCCGCTGTAGCAGCCCTTGTCATAGTCATCACTTGTCAGTGCGTCGGGACGCTGCTGCCAGTGCAGCAGGTCGCGGGAAACCTGATGACCCCAGTGATAGGCATTGGTGTCGTGGTTGTAGTACAGATACATCAGATGATAGACACCGTCGGCGAAGAAAGCGCCGTTGGGGTCACCGGGATAGGCGTAATCGCCGGGAGCGGCGAAGTGATATCCGGGACGGTAGGGGTCATTCATGAGCAGGTTGCGGTGACGGTAGGTGGTGATATTCAGCAGATTCATGTGAGATTCTCCTTGAATGTGAATTATGTAAACTCAATCGATGACCTGACTGAACCGCTCGATGGCGGGATAGACGTTTAATGCCTTGCAAATGGCGCGGTATTCGGCTTCGGCACGGGGATTGGGCTGCCCGGTGCGGCGTGCCGTGACCAGAAGGTTCTTGGGGGTATCGATGGGAGAGACGTACTCGGTGACGCTGACCTCATATCCCATGCTTTCGATTTTCAGCGCGCGCAGACCGTCGGTCATGACGTCGTTGAGCCTGGCGCGAAAGACACCGTGACGGGTGATGGGAGCAAAATCGCCGGCATCGTACTTGTCAAGCAGCTCTCTGTGGCAGCAGGGCACGCAGGCAATCGCCTGCGCCTGCGTGCGCAGGCCCAGACCCATCGCCATGTCGGTGGCGATGTCGCAGGCATGCAGGGAAACCACGAGCGAGGGCTTTTTGGGGTTATATTCCCGCAGATCCTGCTGCAAAAACTCCATGTTGCGGTACCCGAGGGAGTCGGCGATGCGCCGGCTTTCCCGGATAACGCCCTCGGAGATGTCCACACCGGTGACGAAGCAGCGGCGGTGGAGAATGTCGCGGATGAAGTAGTTGAGAGCAAAGGAAAGGTAGGATTTTCCGCAGGCGCAGTCGAGCACCGTGACGGTTTCATCCTCGATTGCTTCGATGAGCGGACGAACACGCTCGAGGAAGTGATCAATCTGGTTAAACTTGCGCACCTTGTCATTGCGCAGTTTGCCGTCAGGAGTCAGACAGCCGATAGCACGCAGGAGTTCGGGTGCCTCGGAAGGCTTGATGATGTAGTCACGCTGGCGCAGGAGGGCTGCGTCGTGGGCGTCCTCCTCTATGACCTCGGACTTGGCGGCGTTCTGACGGGTACGCACGCCGCGCTCGTCGGCTTCGATAATCAGCGTGGAGCCGCGCTCGTGATATTCCAGAATGCAGGCGTCGTACTTCTGGGCTTCCTCGAGGAAAGCTGCGACGAAGCCGGCGGCATCCAGTGTGCGCTTCTGGGCATTGCAGGTGAAGAGGAAGCGGTCGCCGTCGGGAACGAGAGTGGCGTTGTAGGTCTTGGCACCGGAGCGAAAGCGCATCTGTGCGTCGATGAAGTACAGGTTGTTCTCGGTCAGACGATGCTTGACGCCGGAAAGAAAAAGGGTCAGTTTGGATACGTCATTTCTTTTCATGTGTGTATTCTCCGTGTTTGAACACTTCCAGCAGGTGATTGAACAGCCCGCCCAGAAGAATGATGATGCCGGTCAGATAGAGCCAGAGCATGAGCACGATGACCGCGCCCAGGGAGCCGTAGAGCATGGACCAGCGCGCCATGTTGTTGACATAATACGAAAACGCCATAGATACCGCCACCCAGCCGAACATGGCAAAGACCGCGCCGGGGAGGGCTGCACGCAGACGGATGCGGCGGTTGGGAGCCGCAAGGTAGAGAAGCGTCAGCACAAACAGCGCCCAGATTGCCAGAAGCGTAAAGCGCAGCAGATCCCATAGCGGCAGGAACCAGGCTTCCCGATGCATCAGCGCAAAGAGACGGTTCAGCGGCGCGTCGCCGAAGATAATCAGCGAAAGCATCAGCGGAACGCTGAGGAGCATGAGCAGTGAGAGGGATGCCGAGAGGGCAAGCTGGTGAAATCTGCGGCGGGGCGTGGGTACCCGGTAAATGCGGGACAGGGTGTGCAGGAGGGTTCCCATGACGCGGGTCATGGAATAGAGGGTGAGAACCGCAGCGGTCAAAAGGGAAGCCGCATTCCCGGAATCGGCCTGCCAGGTGAGATAGTCCGTGATGACACCGAGCACATCGGCAGGAATAAGCGGCGGAAGCCGCCGGAGAAGCGCCGACAGATCAAGTTCCGGCCTTGAGAGCAGTCCTCCCGCCAGCAGCAGAAGCGGAAACAGGGAAAAGAGCAGAAAATAGGCAAGTTCTGCTCCGGCACGGGCGATGTGATCGGAAAAATAGCGGGATAGGAAGGCTGCGCAGAAACGCAGAAAGGGCCGCTGCCTTATAAAATCGTTCAAAACAAGCCTCCAGGGTAATTATAGCATGGGAAAAAGCCAAATGCAATACAGGGAAATGCCGATACAGGCGAACGGAGACCGAGACTTTGCCCATATGTCCAAAAAACGTTTACCTCGCGGAAAATGTGTGCTATAATACTTTCAGCAACCTTTGTTAGGAGGACGCTGATGAGCGGACTAATCGGACAGATCAAACGCACGCTTGCAGGGTGCGATAAAATCCTGCTGCTGCTGGGCATTGCGGCTGCAGCGGCAGGTCTTGTGTTGGTGTACAGTGCAACGGCCAGCTTTTCTTCCCGCAGCGCATTCTATACCCAGTGTATCTCGGCGGGAATCGGCGTCATTGTTTTTCTTGCCGCATCGTTCATTGATATGGAGCGCTTCCGGCGTTTCTGGCCGCTGATTGCCCTTGTCAATGTAGGTCTGCAGGTACTGCCGCTGTTTTTCGGTGCATCGGAGGGTTCAAACCGCGGCTGGATCCGTTTCTGGGGCGTGGGACTGCAGCCGGCGGAACTGGGTAAGCTCCTGTTTATACTGAGCTTTTCGGCCCATCTTTATGCTGTGCGTGAGGATAATTCCAGCGCACTCAGCGTCATTGGTCTGGTTGCCCACTGGGGACTGACCGCGGGACTGGTGGTTGTCTGTTCACGGGACGACGGCATGGCGCTGGCGTATGTGTTCATCGGGCTGTTTCTATGCTTTGTGGCGGGGATCCGCTACCGCTGGTTTGTGCTGGCGGCGGCTACCGTCGCAGTAGCGGCGCCGTATGCGTGGCGGTACCTGCTGGATCGGTATCAGAAGCTGCGTATACTTGTCATTTTCGATCCCACGCTTGACCCGGATAAGGCCTATCAGGCCAATCAGACCCGCAAGGCCATCGGCTCCGGACTCTTCTCGGGCTCCGGTTTCATGGAAGGACGGCTCACCCAGCGCAGTCTCATTCCCACCAAGCATACCGACGCAATATTTGCCGTGGCAGGTGAGGAATTTGGCTTCATCGGCGCCTTCGCCGTGATGCTGGTGCTGGCGCTGATCATCCTGCGCTGCGCGCACACGTCTGCACGTACCCAGGGAAAGGTGTCATCCCTTGTGTGTGCAGGAATGGCGGGGATGCTGATCTTTCAGACCGTGCTCAACATCGGTATGAACATCGGCGTGCTGCCGGTCATTGGCCTGACGCTGCCTTTTATCAGCTACGGCGGCTCGTCGCTGGTCACGATGTTTGCAGCCCTCGGCATTGTCGCGGGCGCACGGCATCACTGTACGGGAATACGCACAACAGGAGGATATTATGAGCGATAAAAAGACAAAACGCTGCTTTTACGGATATTTTCCCTTTGACTACAAAGCTTTTGAACAGGAGCTGAGAGAGCAGCTGGCCGCAGGCTGGATGCTCTCGGCGTTCAACCGTTTTTCCGTGGTCTATACCCGCACGGAGAATACGTCGCTTACGCCCTTTGTGGACGTGTTTACCGGCGCATATGAATCCGACGGCGAGAAAAAGCTTTCAGCTTACAGGAAGAAGCGAAAGAATAAGGGCTGGATCCCCGCCGGTGAGATGGATTTCTTCTATGTCTGGTACCTGCCGGAGGAAGAAACCGTGCCGGAGTCTGACCCCGAAGCAGAACGGAATTTGAATCAACGCATGGTATGGAGCAAGGAACTGTCGGTGCTGGGCATCGCGGCGGCGATTCTGGTGCTGGGTCTCGTGGCAGCATGGAAGCTTACTTATACGGATTTCCTGACCTTTACAGGTGTGGGCTCGCTGTCGATGTTTCCGCTGTTTATCATTCCCTGCGTGGTGATTGCAACGCTTGTGTTCCGGGACGTCGCGGCGGCGAAGAAGCCGATGCAGGAAGGCCTGCCGCTGGCAGTCCCCACTGTCCGGGATGCCCGGCGGCGCTACAGGCTGATATGGGGTCTTGCGCTGGTGATTGCAGTGTACATCGCGCTGCTGTTCATCCTCGACGGTCTTTTCGGCTACAGCCGGTATCTGACGCTGCTGCTGCCGGTGGTGGTTGCAGCGCTTGCGGTATGGGGCCTGCAGAAGGTGCAGGATCGCCGTACGCGCCGGCTGATGACGTTTATGGTAGTGGCGGTCTGCGGCGTGCTGCTCTTTGGCCTGCAGGCGGTCAATCCCTTTGACATGAATCGTGCTGTGGCCCCGGAGGATATGAGCGTGGTGCTGACGCTGGATGAAAAGCCTGCTTCCACGGCCTATCGTCAGACGGTGAGCCCCATGGTGCCGGAGCACTATACCTACACCCAGACAGGTGAAGGGAAAAAGTCAGCCCAGAACGAATACTTCCGCATCCCGGCAGATTTCTGCCGACGGATTGTGCTGGGGGAGGTACTCGATGCGCTGGAGACTACCGGCGAAGTGGAAGAACGAGATGCGTCTGCCTGGGATGCCGAGCGGCTGTGGCAGGCGGCTGACGGGTCGGTGCTCATTCTGCGCGGAAGTGAGATTTTCTTCTACAAGGCCACTGATGCCGAGGGCAATGCCGTGGCGATTGAACCCGCAGACGTGATCGGGTAAG
>SVMB01000108.1 GCA_015067675.1 Oscillospiraceae bacterium | reverse complement strand
AAGAGTGCGGAGAAGCCCATGCCGGCAAAAACGGTGGAGGCGTTGGCGCCGCCTTCTTCACCGGCCAGCATAACTTCGGCACAGGCCTGGCCTTCGGGATAGGGCAGAACACCGTGTTCGCGAACGATCAGAGCATTGCGCAGCGGTACCATGAAGAAAACACCGAGCAGACCGCCCAGAAGTGCAATCAGCGTGATTTCGAGCAGACCGGGCTTTTCCATGATGCCGTCACGGGCCCACAGAAACAGTGCAGGCAGAGTGAAAATGGCACCGGCGGCCAGAGATTCGCCGGCAGAACCGATTGTCTGGACGATGTTGCTTTCCAGAATGGAGTTTTTGCGCATCACCACGCGGATGACGCCCATTGCGATAACAGCCGCCGGAATGGAAGCGGATACGGTCATACCGACACGCAGACCCAGATAGGCGTTGGCTGCGCCGAAGATTACCGCTAACAGGACACCCATGATGATTGACGTGGCGGTCAGTTCAGGGGTGATCTTGCTGGCGGGAATGTACGGCTTGAATTCTTTGTTTTCCTGATTCATGCTGTGACTACTCCCCTTTTGTGTATTTGCGGGTCGTTTCACCAAGGAAAAGTGACACGCCCGGAGGCTGTTTATAGAATCCCGGCAGTGGAAAAAGAACGGAATCAAACGAACAGCCCAATCTATAGCAGTATACCATATATCAAATTAAGTGTCAAGATTTTTAACACCTGTATGATGCCGATCATCGCAGAAAAAGGGAAAAAACGTTTGGATGGTGTGTCATAAACTGGCAGTATATCAGAAAATATGAGCAGAGAAAATCGCCGGCCATGCAGAAAAATGAGCGAGAAAGCACCTGTAAAGCAAAACTCTTTACAATCGTGACACTGGGGATCTGTGACGGCTATATCGCCTATTTCCAACATTTGCATTTGCAATATGGTTACAAAACGGTTACAATCAGAACTGTCCTCGCGAGACAACTACAGTTCTGGAGGTAAAAAACCATGAAAAAACTTGTAACAGTCTGTGCTTCTCTTATTCTGGCTGCAGCCTGTACGCTTCCCGCTCATGCGGCAGATATCCGACATACTGTTGTCAGCGGAGACACCATGTGGAAGCTTGCGGTACGGTATCAAATTGGCATCAGTGAGATTATCGGTGCAAATCCACAGGTTGAAAACCCGGATCTGATCTATCCCGGTCAGATTCTCAAAATCCCGCAGCTTGATTCCCGCGTGACGAATTACGAAACGGAGGTTGTAAAGCTGGTCAACGAACAGCGGGCAAAGTATAACCTTGCGCCGCTTACAATGAACTGGGAGCTTGCGCGTGTGGCACGCTACAAATCACAGGATATGGCGGATAAGGG
Organism: Oscillospiraceae bacterium; assembly: GCA_015067675.1. Classification (GTDB taxonomy): domain Bacteria; phylum Bacillota; class Clostridia; order Oscillospirales; family QAMX01; genus SIG502. The sequence continues at coordinate 9,920 of SVMB01000108.1, read as the reverse complement.
ATACTTTTCCCATACCAGCCCTACATACGGTAGTCCGTATACGATGATGAAGGCTTTTGGCATCACCTATCGTACGGCCGGAGAAAACATTGCATACGGCTACAGTTCACCAAAGGCGGTTGTGGAGGCGTGGATGAACTCGGAAGGTCATCGGGCAAATATTCTCAATACGACCTATACCCAGATTGGCGTCGGCTACGTCTCTGACGGCAATTTCTGGACACAGATGTTCATCAGCTGAATATCGGAATGGCAGAATGATAGAATCCGGAGGCTCGGCGCACAGACGCAGAGCCTCCGGACTCTTTCCAGCTTGAGCATCATAACAGAATGCAGCCCGGAAAATCCGGACTGCATTCCAGGTTGCGTTAACTGAATCAGACGGTACCGGTGACAGTCAGAACACTGACGCCGGGATTGACGACCCAGGCACCGGTAGTATCGTCGCGGGTATAAGTCGCAGCAGGAACGGTGATCTGTCCGGGAACAGTGGTGAAGAGTCCGGAGGATTCATCGTAGGTGTAGTTGGCAGGTGCTGTCCAGGGGGCTCCGTTAAACGTAACAGAAGAGATATCGAGAATCGGATTGAACAAATCGGTGACGGTTACATCATCGGTGGCAATGGCTTCGGTGTTGCCGGCATTCTGGATGACGAAGGTGTAAGTGATCTGGCCGTTCTCGGTGACTGTGGAGGGGCAGATGGATTTGCTGATGGTCAGCAGTGCGGTGTCCTCGGCGGTGATGGTATCGGTGACCGTGATGGGGCTGGAAAGGCCGCCGCCGCTGATAACAGCGGTATTGGTGATACTGCTTCCGGAAGCCTGAGGAGCAAACTCGTTGACAGAAACCTCATAGAGCAGCAGTGCATTGCCGGAGGCGGGAACGGTAATACCTGTGAAAGCAAGACCGTCCTCTGTCGAAACCGTAGGGGCGGGCTGCAGCACACCGTTTACATAGAGAAGTGCCGATCCGGGGACATAGGTCAGCGGAACAAGCGTAAGGGAATCTTCGGTATAAGCGCCGAGGTTATCAGTGACGGTGAGATTGGTGAAGGGAACGAGACCAGCGTTGACGATGCTGATTGCATAGGTTACGGTGTCATTGGCACCGTAGGTGCCGGATACGGCGGTTTTGGAGGCGGACAATACTTCCAGAAGTTCGCCGACGGTAATGTTGGAGGTGGTACTGGTGCCGTTGTAGGAAAGCGTTGCCTGATTGAAAAACTGAGGCATTGAAACATCACCCTGCTTTGATGAAATTAAGAGACGTGAGTCCCCTGCTACAGTATATGGATGATGAAGAAAAAGGGTGATGAAAGGCCGGTATGACAAAAGAATGCAAAACCGTCCGCAGAGTAATTGCACCAAAGCGGAAAAGCGTGTATAATGAGAACAAAGTTTTGGAGCTACTCTGGATCATAAGGAGATTGAATATGAAGCAGCTTTTGTCAGGCAAAGACTGGATGGTATCTCATTTCTGGCCGGATGAAGTCAGTTCAGCACGTGGTCTTATACAGCGTATTGCCGCAGGCGATCCGTATGGCGGAGATTTTATCCCCGCTACGGTTCCGGGCGATGTGCAGTCCGATGCGCTGGATGCCGAAATCATCGATGAAATCATCACCGGCTTCAATGCACGCAAAGCCGAATGGACGTATCAGCGTGATTGGGTGTATATCAAGCGCTTTACGCCCGAAACAGTGTCCTGCCGCCGTATCCGGCTCTGCTTTGACGGCGTTGACTACGCCTGCCAGGTCTATCTCAACGGACGGTGGCTCGGCAATCATGAGATTGCATGGATTCCTTTCGAATTTGATATTACCGATAAGCTGCTTCCGGGACAGGAAAACAGCCTGATTGTTTTGGTAAAAGCAGCTCCCGATGCGCAGTGCCAATTCGGCTATACTTCGAAAGTCAGGCATCTCAAGGCGCGCTTTGCATACGGGTGGGACTGGTGTACGCGCCTGGTGCCGCTGGGCATCTGGAAAGATGTGTATCTGAAATATGATCAGGAAGCGGCTGTTGAAGATCTGTATGCATGGGCAGATGTGGACTGGCAGACAAAGAGTGCCGTGGTTCATGCGGAGATTACGCTCAGCGGCGAAGCAGCCGATAAATCCGTTGCCGTCACACTGCGACATCCCTGCGGAAAGGCCGAAACGGTCTGCATAAAAGCCGGTGGCGAAAAGGTATGTGCCGACTTCTGTATTGATGACGCCGCGCTGTGGTATCCCAACGGAATGGGTGCTCAGCCGCTGTACGAAGTGCAGGTGATATTGGAAAACGGCTGGGATGAGCGGCACGTGAACATTGGTCTGCGTCATGTGGAATGGACGCGCACGGAGGGTGCCGGAGACGATGCACTCCCCTACCAGCCATGGATCAACGGCCGCCGTGTCTATCTGCAGGGTTACAACTACACGCCGGCACGTCAGCTTTACGGCCGCGTGCAGGCAGATGTTTACGAGAAGCGTCTTGAACTGGTCAGACGTGCCGGCGGCAATTATCTGCGTATCTGGGGCGGCGGACTGCTGGAACGTGAGGAATTTTATGACCTGTGTGACCGTAAGGGAGTCCTTGTCATGCAGGAACTGTTCCAGTCCTCGGCTGCGATCAACAATCATCCGCCCAGGGATGTCGGGTATATCGACATGATGGTACAGGCAACCCGCTCTGCGGTGATCCAGAAGCGCAGTCATCCGAGTCTTGTGTGCTGGTGCGGCGGCAATGAGTTGTGTGTCCGCGGCGGTTATATCGATACGGAGGGCAAAATCCTGGTAGAAGGGGCAGAAGGAATGGAAGGACTTACCTTTGACCAGGGTTCTGCCTGGTGGGTACCGCTGAGTCCTAAATACCCTACGCTGGCGGCGATGGGCGAGACTGTCGGAGAGCTTGATCCGCAGCGGCTGTGGCTGCATACTTCGGGTTCCGGCCCGGTCATTCAGAACGTAAGCCTTGCTCATCTGGGCGGCGCAATGCATGATGTGCACGGCCCCTGGCGCATTCTGGGTCCGTCAGAGCATTACGATCTTTACAATAAGCTCGACATGATGATTCATCATGAATTTGGCTGTACGGGAGCGGGTTCGGTGCAGACGGTGGAATCGATCACACCCGGGAAGTATCTCTGGCCGATGGATGAGTACAATCCCCTGCTCAATTTCCGCGGGAGAATGTACAATAATGCTCTTGATAAGACGGAAGTGTTCTTCGGTAAGCTGCAGAATCACCGCGAATACATTCTGACTACACGATTCCTGCAGTGGGAGCAGCTGCGCTATGCGCTGGAAGCGCATCATCGTATGGACAAGCGCTGCGCAGGCGCTTGCCTGTGGCATCTGGGTGAACCTTGGCCCAATGTGATCGACAACAGCCTGATTGATGCCTTCGATCAGGTAAAACCCGCCTATTACGGCAACAAGGCGGCGTTTGGCAGTCTCCATCTCTCGGCGCACTATGATTCTGTCATCCATCAGGAGCCCTTCAAGGTCGAATATGCGCTGCACAATACGACGACCAACGACTTTGCGGGACATATGAAGGCAGAACTCTTTACTTTGGACGGAGCTTGTGTTGCATGCTTTGAAGCTGACATTTCTGCAGCGGCGGACAGCGTCAGCAGGACAGCTGCAGCCCATACGTTTGCCAATCTGCCGGACGGGCTGTTCTTCCTGCGTCTGACGCTGCGGGATGCCTGCGGCAGGATTCTGGAGCAGGGTTACAGCATCCATTCGACAAAGGAACGGCCGTATGAACCGCTGCTCAGACAGCCGGTCTGTCCCATCTCAGCAGTGCTCGGGGACGGTATCCTGAAGATCAGAAATGAAGGTGTGGTTATTGTATCCGCGCTGACCGTGGAATGCGGAAATGATGACAGCGTACTGTTTTCCGATGGCTGTCTGATGCTGCTGCCCGGTGAAGAAGCGGAGATCGGCGTGGAATTTGCAGGAGGCGTACAGGTCCCCCTTTATATTTCGGGATTTGGTGTTCCTTATCAGGAACTGAAGCTGTAAGAGATTCAATATAAGCGTGAAAAAGGCGGTATCCATTTTCGGATACCGCCTTTTGTCGCAGTTTTGTGTGCTTACTTGCCAAGCAGAAGCCGCTCGGCGTTCTTGTACAGAATGTTTTCGTAATCGGCATTGCTCATGCGCTCATACAGCACACCGGAAACCTGCATACCAGGCGTACAGGTCGGGAAGTCAGTACCGAACAGGAAACGCTCAGAGCCAACGCGGGAGACACCGTAGGACAGCATACCGTAACGGAACAGGCCGGTACCGCAGATATCCAGATAGACGTTGGGACAGGCTTCCATACTCTCCAGATGAGCCATGTAACGGGCCTTTTCACCGGGATGTGCCGCGATAAAGTTCATGTGCGGAAAGCTCTTGTAGAGTTTGAGCATATCCTCTTCCGTGGTGGGATGAATGCTGACGGTCATGCCGAGTTCCTGAGCATAGGTGAAGATCTCCATAGCGCCGGGACAGGTGTATTCCTTCCAGCCCATCATGTAAGGAACCAGTTCGCCGATGAGACGCACGCCCTGATCATACATGATTTTGAGCTCTTCGCAGGATTCCTTCACGTAGTCGGGATGAATGTGGATACCGGGAACATATTTATCGACGTACATATCACGCAGCTGCAGCGCATGACGGTTAAGAGTACGGATGGTGTCAAAATCGCGGAACTCACGGGCAACGACGCTGCCGGCGAAGCGGGTGATGCCGATGCGGGCGAGGTCTGCACCGATTTCCTCAGGCTTGACAGGCAGCGGATAGCCGCAGATGTTCTCGTTGTCGTCGATGTAAGGATGCATATGCGCATCAAATACGGGATAATCCATGATTGTATTCTCCATTGTGTAAGTGTTGGATTCGGGATGGATGTACGCACAAGGCAGAGGGGAACGCAGATGAGCCTGTCTGCGTGGAGGCGTGTGTGTTTGGATACAGGAGAGCATCAGCGGAGAAGCAAATACCGAACTGTAAGAGGCTCCGGCGATCACAAGGTGATCCTTGACGTAGATATTGATTCGTTCCAGAATATCGCTGACCTCATTTGTGAACTTGACATCTTCAAGCGACGGCTCCGGGGTTCCGCTGGGATGGTTATGAAACAGCACCACCGAGCTTGCGCCCACATTCAAAGCGTGCTGCACAATGGCTCGCGTATCGATGCTGACGCGGTTGACTATTCCCTCGCTGATGAGTACCGTATCGATCACGGTACCGGCATTGTTGAGACTCATCAGGTAGAGCTGTTCTTTCTGCCGGCCGATGAAGTGAGGATAGATGCACTCAAAGAGATGATCGGGAGTCATGGGTTTTTGCTTACCTGCGGAAGCTTTCTGCGCAAGCAGATAGCGGCGTACCACATCCGCAAGAATAGGAAAGAGCATAGCGGCACTTTTTCCGATGCCTTCAATACCGAGCAGTTCCGGGACACTGGCATCAATAACCTTGTCGAAGCTGCCGAAACGTTCCATCAGCCGATGAGCGATAGGGTTTGTATCACAGCGTGGAATGACGAAATACAAAAGCATTTCCAGCATCTCATGATCGAGCAGACTCTCGGGACCGTTGACTTCGACACGATCACGGGTTCTGCTGCGGTGTCCATGATGTACATTATCATTTTTCGGCATACTCATCTGTGAAACGCCTCCCACAAAAATGTCAGGCAGGAGAGAACACAGTCCTCCCCTGCCATGATAGATTGTTTTTTGAGGTTACTTGGCAGCTCTCTTGTAGAGCGGGCCGAAGTTTGCGCAGGCGCGATAATCGGCACCCTCGAGATCCTTGGTTCCGAACGCAGACCAGGCTGCGGGACGATAGACCTTGGCGGTATCGACGTTGTGCATGCTCACGGGGATACGCAGCATGGAGGCAAGCGTGAGCAGATCAGCGCCGATGTGGCCGTAGGACAGTGAGCAGTGGTTGGCACCCCAGTTGGCCATGACGGAGTAGACGTCGGTGAATGCGTCGTTGCCGGTGACGGTGGGGGCAAAGTAAGTGGTCGGCCAGGTGGGATCGGTGCGCAGGTTGATGGTGTTATGGACATCATCGGGCAGATCGACGGTGTAACCCTCGGCAATCTGCAGAACCGGGCCAAGACCCTCAATGAGGTTGACGCGAACCATAGTCATGGGCATACAGGCACGGGTACGGAAGGTGGAAGAGAAACCGCCGCCGCGGAAGTAAGGAAGATTCGCAGGACCCCAGGTGGTGGCTTCCATGGTGTTCTTCATGTCGTCCTCAGTGATTTCCCAGAAGGGCTTCATGACACCGTTGCCGTTTTCGTCGGTGCAGGCACCGGCGCCGTCGAGAGCCGCAGCACCGGAGTTGATCAGATGGATAAAGCCGCCGGCAGCCTTACCTTCCAGCTCGTAGCCGGTGACGCGCTTGACAGCCTCGGGAGACCAGTAAGTACGCACATCACAGAAAATGGAAGCAGTGTTGGTCAGAAGGTTACCAAAGAGCATGGCAACGCCGTTGAGAGCATCGTTTTCAGTGGCCAGGAGATACGGCGCACGGGGGCCGTTCCAGTCGAAGGTAGTGTTGGAGATGGACTCCATGAAGTCGCCGTTAGGCAGATAGTCGGTCCACTGACGCTGACCCTGGAAACCGGCCAGGATTGCATTGTGGCCCATGGACTCCTCATAGAAGCCCAGCTCTTCCAGCTTCTTGTTGCCCTTCATCAGATCCTTGGCGATCATCGCCATCTTGACGCAGTAGGCCCACTCTTCGTCCTTCTGCTCACGGGTATGCTGGATCTCAGGAGGGTTAAAGTCAAAGCCTTCGGGGCAGTTGGCGCGGGTCCAGGCATAAGCCTTTTCAAACTCCTCGTGATCGTAGATGCCCTTGTTGATGCGGCGATCAAACTCGATCATGTCGATATATTCGTTGCGCATGCCCAGATAGTTCTGGAAGAAATCGTCCTTGACGATGGAGCCGCCGATACCCATGGCGGGACCGCCCATGGACAGATAGGCCTTGCCGCGCATGATGGCGACAGCGAGACCGGCACGGGCAAAGCGCAGCAGCTTCTCGGCTACGTCGCAGGGAATCTCGGTGTCCCCGGCATCCTTGACGTCGTGGCCGTAGATGGAGAAAACAGGCAGACCCTTCTGGGCATAGCTGGCCATGGCGGCAGCAAGGTAAACGGCGCCGGGACGCTCGGTGCCGTTGAAGCCGTAAACGGCCTTGGGTCGCTGGACATTATCGTCCATAACCTCGGTACCGTAGCACCAGCAGGGGGTCACGGTCAGGGAAACGCCGACATTTTCGCGCACGAACAGTTCTTCGCAGGCAACAGCCTCGGCAACACGGCCGATAGTCTTTTCAGCGATGACGCACTGCACGGGGGTGCCGTCGGGATAGCGCAGGGTGCTCTCATAAAGCGCCTTGACAGACTGCGCAAGAGCCATGGTCTGATCTTCCAGCGTATAGCGTACGGTGGAACGACCGTCGATGACGGGACGGATACCAATCTTCGGATAAGACATTCCTAGTACCTCCATTATATAAATTTGAAGTTGCTGCTTTTTCAGAGAAGATCGCGGACTTGGTTATACAGCGCCTGAGCGGTCATGGAACCGCCCAGTGCATTGAGATGGATTGCATCAGCGGCCAGACATTCGGGTAGATGCGGGAAGAGCGTGCGGCCGTCAATGCAGCGAAGGCCGCGTTCACGGCAGATTTCCTCGGTGCCGGCACGCATGGCTTCGCGCATGAAAGCGATGTGTGCGGGAGAATTCTGGTTATTCCAGGGCTGGGTGATGGCAATGATCTGTGCGTCGGGATAGATCTCCGTCAGACGGTCAAAATAGGCTTCTGCGCGGGAGAGCAGCCAGGGAAGCTTTTCCTCGCCGTAATACTGCGCCTTGCCGTCAACGATTACCACGTTGTTGTTTTCATCACGCATGACGATATCATTGGCGCCGAATTTGACGAAAATCAGGTCAGGACGGCAGGTGTCGTCAGCGTCAAGCACGGAGGCGTCAAAAAACAGAGAACCTACGCCGCGGTTGATATAGCGGCCGCGGCAAAGCTTTGAGAAAAGACGCGGAAAACTGATGGAAGGCGTGGCTGTGTAAGCCGACTGCGTAAGGGAATCGCCGTAAAACAGCGCAAACGGGCCGTCAGTCGGGGCAACGATCTGATATTCGCCCAGCTCAAAGTCTGACAGCGAACATTCCGCGTGATACGGCAGTGCAATCTCAAAAAGCGTTTCACCGGGAGACGTTTTGGTGTAAGTAAAGATGTCCGCGCAGGGTTCGGCGGGCAGCGGAAAATTGGCGCAGAGAACACCATTTTCGTAGACGTCAAAACCGCCGACAGAGGTGTAAAAACCGCCAAGTTCGTACCGGAACGAGATCGTTTCGGCTGTAGTGCGAAACTGCAGCGTTACGCCGCTTGTGCAGCGGCCGAGACGCTCGTACATGGAATGAATCTTACCCAGAGCGGTCAGCTGAGCGGATGTGAACCGAATCGGAACCCATTTGCCGTCACGGCAAACGACATCATATGCATTGTGAAACAACGCTTTCACGAAACACAGACCTCCTACAGTCAGTTCAGGAAATCCTTGAGACGCTTGGAACGGCTGGGATGGCGAAGCTTGCGCAAGGCCTTTGCTTCAATCTGGCGGATACGCTCACGGGTGACGTTGAACTCACGGCCAACCTCTTCCAGCGTACGGGTACGGCCATCCTCAACGCCGAAACGCAGCTTGAGCACCTTTTCTTCTCTGGGAGTCAGGGTGCCAAGAACGTCTACCAGCTGCTCACGCAGCAGCGTGAAAGACGCGGCTTCGGCCGGTTCGGGAACGTCATCGTCGGAGATGAAGTCGCCCAGATGACTGTCCTCTTCTTCGCCGATGGGGGTTTCCAGGGAGACGGGTTCCTGCGCAATCTTCATGATTTCGCGAACCTTGTCCACGGGCATATTGATTTCTTCGGCGATTTCTTCGGGAGACGGATCGTGGCCCAGCTCCTGCAGCAGCTGACGGGAAACACGCATGACCTTGTTGATGGTCTCGACCATGTGAACGGGGATGCGGATCGTACGGGCCTGATCGGCGATGGCACGGGTGATGGCCTGACGGATCCACCAGGTAGCGTAGGTGGAGAACTTATAGCCCTTGGTGTGGTCAAACTTCTCAACAGCCTTGATCAGACCGAAGTTGCCTTCCTGAATCAGATCCAGGAACTGCATGCCGCGGCCCACATAACGCTTGGCAATGCTGACGACCAGACGGAGGTTTGCTTCGGCCAGACGCTTCTTTGCGGCTTCGTCACCCTGCGCCATGCGCTGCGCAAGCTCGATTTCCTCATCAGAATCCAGCAGATCAACCTTGCCGATTTCCTTGAGGTACATACGGACCGGATCATCCAGCGCGTAGTTGTCGGCCATCGTGGCGGTCTCATCCAGTTCCTTCTGGGTGACTTCTTCCACGTCCTCGAAATCCGCGGGAACATCATCGATAACCGCGTCGTTGGGATATTCATCCATCACGATTTCGATGCCGAGGCTTTCGAAGGTGTCATAGAGCTTGTCGATCTGATCGGATTCAAACTCCAGCTCTTCCAGAACATCCATCAGTTCCTTGTAGCTGAGTTTGCCCTTCTTCTTGCCATATTCAATTAAGTCTTTTAATGCCTGCTTCTTTTCTTCAATTGTGCTCATGCATGCGTTCCCCCAATACCTTTTTTGCGCTGAGTATATCTTTAAGTGAATTGCTGTCTGTAGTCTGTGTTTTGCGTGACAGAAGAATCTGTATGTAGTCTGCCAGAGCCTGGTCAAGCGATCCTGTCGGCCGTTCTTCCAGAAGCCGTGCAAGCAGAGCGGCTTCTTCGCCGTTAAGGGTGTCCCCCATACTGGACAGAGTGGCAGCGCCGCCGCTGTCGTAACGGGA
>SVMB01000107.1 GCA_015067675.1 Oscillospiraceae bacterium | reverse complement strand
ATTGCGGACGTTGAGCGCCTGATAGAAGCGATAGAGCGGCACCGCGTCGGGGCCGGAGACGATGCCCGGAGTCTCGGCAGCATAGTTCTCAATGGGAGAGGTCAGGAAGTAGATGCGGCCGCGGCCGTAATTGTAGACGGTAAAGGCAGGATTGCCGTCCTTCTCGGCGGCCAAAACCTGCGCACCCTTGGACTTGAGCATCAGGTGGAAGCTCTGCGGCAGTGTGAAGGTTTCCTTTGTGGAGTCAAGCGTGACGGTGATGGGCTTTGCAGCACGGCCGCGGGTCTGCACGCCGAGACCGAACAGCTCATCGAAGGGAGAGAGCAGTGCATCATCCACGGAAACATAGAGCGTTGCACCGGCGAGGACTTTCAGCTGCAGCTCCTTCCACGTATGACCGTACAGAGAAGCGCCGCCGGCAAGGCTCGGCAGCAGATAGACAGGGCTATCCGGCAGCGGATCGTTACCCCAGGCGTACTCGATGTCGAGACCAGCCTGCTTGGCAAGCATGAAAGCACCAAACGCCGCACGCCAGGTATCCTGACCGTAGGTGAGAATGCATACAGCATCGGTCAGACGGGGCGGGAGATTGTCGATGCGGCCAATATTCTCCGTGAACGCCGTTATGGTATTGCAGACCGACTTCGGACTGCCGTCCAGACGGAACAGACCCAGCTCGCGTTCGACGGTATTCCAGTCGTAAGGCGTATGGGTCAGCAGCGACTGCTCATTGGCGCACCACCAGAGAAATCCCTTACAGTCATGAGCCCACAGGGAATACAGGCAGGTGTTGATGTAATCCGCGGCGACCTCCTCAGAGCACATCATCGGTCCCAGGGTACCCATTTCCTCGGCAAAGGCAATCTTATCCGAGAGTCCGCGCATGAAGAGCGTCTCGGAGGTGGAATGCATCGGCGTCTTCATCTCGTTGAGCGGATCGGTGTCGCAGTAGGGCACGAAGATCGGATAGGGATGGGTGGTCATGATGTCCACGCTCTCGGCATGCTCGCGGGGACGCCAGTTCCTCTCCGGAGCCAGACCGTGCATACCGGAAACCACCGGATGGAAGGGGTCACAGACCTTGATGGCGTCAGAAATCACCGCCGTCCAGAGATAGGCCTGATCGTTGTTATCAATATGTCCCATGCAGTTGCACTCGTTGCCCAGATCCCAGGCGGCAATGGCCGGATGATCCTTGAAACGGCGCACCATGTAGCGCACAAAGCGCAGCTCCCACTTGATGCAGTAGGGATCGGTCAGCACGTTGCGGCCGTCCAGTGCCTGCGGCACATGAAGGCGTCCGCTCATCCAGCCGGTCAGAAGGCCTACGATGAGCTTGAGCTCATACTTCGCCGCCAGATCGCAGAAGCGCTCAAAACGCTCCACCATCACCGCATCCACACCGGCACGGCCGGCCTCGGTATTGGGCAGCGGCTCCTCACGCAGACGGATTTCGCGCGGATTGCCGGCACCGCCGCGGTGCTGGACGATGGGCTGGAAGTCCGACCACAGGGGGAAGATGCGCAGAACGGTCAGCTTTGCATCGTGGAGTTTCTTAAAATCCTGTTCGACCACGGCTTCGTCCCAGTCGGCCCACATGCGGGTACCGGCGTGGGAGGCCCAGTAGTTGCAGCCTGTAAAGAAAGAATTAAACATGTTCAAATCCTCCTGTTTGTCCGGTTCAAAGTACGTATTTCTCGATCACGGCGGCAACGCCGTCATCGTCGTTGGAGAGCGTGATATAGTCTGCAGCTTCCTTGACCTCAGGTGCCGCGTTATCCATGGCAACGCCGAATCCGGCGGCGCGGATCATGTCCAGGTCATTGTTGCCGTCGCCGCAGGCCATGGTCTGCTCACGGGTGAAGCCCATGTGCGCGGCAAACTGCAGCAGGCTCTCGCCCTTGTTGCAGGTGGCATTGTTGAGCTCGACGTTGTTGACCAGAGCACGGGTGATCTTGAGGAAGTCAAAGCATTTCAGATCCTCGGCAAGCTTATCCTGCAGGGAGAGATCGCCGAAGAAGCAGACGAGCTTTTCAACGCCGACACCGTTTTCACGGATGAACTTCACCATGTCATCCACCGGGATGCGGGTACTCAGGACGTAATCGATCATCTTCTGGGTCTGGAAGTAGTTTGCAATGTTTGCAAGCTTGTCCTTTTCGGAATAGCCGTAGCCGCCGATGTAGGCGTCGCACATAACATCGTATTTGCGGGTGAACTCCACAACCTTCAGCGCATTTTCCACGCTGATTGTATCCTCATAGATGCCCTTTTTCTCGGCAAAATCGTAAACCAGCGCGCCGTTGGAGGTCAGCGCATAGCGAAAACTCGGCACAGCTTCCAGCACGTGGGGAAAACCCGTCGCAGGACGGCCTGTGGCAGGCATCACGATGATACCCCGGCGGGAACATTCCGCCAGCACGTCCTTGGTATGCTGGGAGACCTCTTTCTGGGAATTGAACAGCGTACCGTCCAGATCCAGCGCGATGACACGAATATCTTTTTTCATAGATTACCTCTGTTCGATCATAATGACCCTAGTATATCACAAGATTCCTGCCAAAACAAGGCCGAATTTAGTAATTCTGCCAATGCCGCCGCGTGTCCCGCCGCCGGCCTCTTTCTTGCCATTTCGATTGTGTCGCGAAAATATTTTATTGTTTTTCGATAAATTTGTATTGACACGCGAGTTTATTTATGGTATGCTCCTTACTGTAGAAACTGCCATTTCATACAGGAGGTACCAATATGGACGATCTGAAAAACACCGCACCGGTTCCCAAAGCCGACACAGCGCTGCAAAACGATCCCCTTTTCCCTGCCCGCGCTCCTTTTGTCTTTGACCGTGCGGAGACTTACCTCATCCTGCCCGCACTTCTGACGGGTTACGCCTTCATCCGCCTCATCTGGGCCCGCGGCTACGGCATCGCGGTACCGACGTTTGTACTTATCGCCTGCGCCGTAACCTTTCTCTATACCCGCCTGGCAGGGATCTCCGGTCACGTCCGGGATGCACTGCCCTGGTACGGCGTGACCGCAGCCCTCACACTGCCGTTCTTCCTCTTCGACGGTCGTGACGGCAGGCTTTTCCTGACGCTCTGTGCGCTGTTCATTGCCATGGCATTTGCCTTTTATACCCATCTGGGCTGCCGCCGTTATTCGCTCCGTGACACCGGATTTGCAGCCGACTTATGGAACGCCTCCGTCAGCTCTCCGCTTGGAAACCTCGGTTCCATCTGGCTCACCGCCGGGAATCTCGCCCGGAAGGGCCGCTCCCGCAGCGTGATGCTGACCCTTGCCGGTATCCTGCTGGGATTGCCGCTGCTTCTGATTATGGCCGTCCTCCTGGCCACTGCCGATGCAGCCTTTGAGGGACTGCTGGATCTCATAGAGCTGCGGCTTCTGGACTCTCTGCCGGACTATTTCTGGAGTTTCATCGCCGGCATCCCCATGGCGATGATCGCTTTCGGCATCCTCTACGGCTGCCGGTACAAGAAGCGCGTGCAGGCTGTCAGCGCACTGCCGCTTGAGAAAACCCGCCGGGTTCCGGCAGCACTGGCGCTGGGTATGCTCATCCCCACGGTGCTCTTATGCCTTGCCTACCTAGGTTCACAGCTTGCCTACTTCTTCTCCGCCTTTTCAGGGCTTCTGCCCGACGGTTTTTCCTACGCCGAATACGCCCGCCGGGGATTTTTCGAGCTCTGCGCCATCACGGTGATTCTTCTGGTTCTGATCTCGGCGCTCAACCTTTTTCTGCAGGCGTCCTCCCCCGCGATGCTGCGCGTCCGGCAGCTCCTCTCCGCTTTCTTCTGTCTGTTCGGGCTGATTCTCACCGCCACAGCACTGTCCAAGATGGTTCTCTACATCCGGGTCTACGGCGTCACGCCCCTCAGACTCTCCACCACGCTGTTCATGCTCACGCTGGGAGTGGTTCTCATCACCGTGTTCCTGCGGCTCATTTATCCCCGCCTGCGCTGGGTTCGTACGTTGACCGTAATCGCCATCGCTGCGGTTCTGATCTTTTCCTATACGGATATGGATGTCATCAGCCTGCGCCTCAACTGCGGTCTGGAACGTTCGGGGATTTTAACCCAGGCTCCGGTTGACAAAAACGGTTCTGCCCGGACCATCGGCGGATTTGTGTTTGAAGATCTGGTGACTATGTCCGATGGCATCGTCCCTTTTCTGAAAGAGCTGGCAGCGTCCAAAGAGCCCGAAACGGCAGCGCTGGCCGCACGAGTTCTTATCGCGAGGCCCGACTACCGCCCAGGCTATCCTGATCCCTGGACGTGGAATCTCGCCCGGGCGCGGGCTGATCGGATTGACAGGGACTGGATGACCTCCGCCAATTAAACGATGCGTCGAAAGGAGACTGCAATGAAAACGCTCATGATTGTAACCTCAATTGTGCTGATCCTGACGCTGTTCCTCGGCATTTGCGCTTCTGAACCCATCGTCATCGCCCGGAGTGATCTGCCCTTCCGCTATCTCGATGCCATCAAGAGCCAATCCGCAGGCGTCTATTCGCAAAGAATGCCGCTTATTCCCGTTTATGTATCGGTCGGCAGCTTTTCAGAAGAGTCTGTGCATTATACTATCCACTATTTTCCTTTCGGAACGGTTGGGATGTCGTACTCCGTCCGCGATGGATATAACATGGAAAAACACCTGATCCATTCCTGACAAACGAAAAAAGAGCCGCTTTTGCGGCTCTTTTTCATTTGCATGATTATCTTCTTGCGCCCACGTCGGACAGGTCAATTCTCTTAAAGCCCTTTTCGCAGGCCGGGGAATCCTCAGACATCGTAAAGTCTCGATTGTCCAGATCGGCAAAGCCGGGATCGGCCGCGACCGAATCGATGTCCATGCGCAGCAGGCTGCCCATCTCCTCCAGCGTGTAGGCTTTGTCAAACGCCTTCACCGCCGCGATCTCGGCTCCCGTGGGATCAAAGATGATGTTTTCTGATGAGGGCAGGATATGCCCGGCGCCGTTGAAGCCGCCCTCGTTGCGGGGGCCGACCGCAAAGGCTGCCTGTCCGGGCTCCACGACAACGATGTTGCGCTCGGCGATGATGCCCGGGTGCATCTCAACACGGGATACGGACACCGGCGCCATCCCGGAGAACGCAAAGATGTTATTGCGCACGGTATTCATGTTGCCGTAATGCTGATGGTAGGAATTATCGGAGGTGTTGTAGCAGACGTTGTCCTCAAGGGTGATGTAGCTGGAACCTTCGTCGGTATACAGAGCCCAGCCGCCGTAATGTGCGCTCTTGATGTCGTGGATGAGATTGCCCCGCACGACCGTACCGGGCTGCTTGCCCAGCAGGTATATGCCGCCCATGTCGGAGAGCACGCCCTGACCGATGTCGTGGATGTGGTTCTTCTCGATGGTATTATCCCGGCAGATGCTGTCGGCATAACCCCAGACCCAGCCGCAGGAGATGCCGGTATAGTAAACCCAAGAGATGTCGTTATGCTCGACGGTATTCTCGTAGGCGTGGCGGATGAGGATACCGCAGGCCGCGGAATAGCGGTTGCCGCAGTGATCGATGCGGTTGTCGGCGATCTCGATGCGGCGGGTATGCTCAGACTCGTCGCTGCCGTATGCGCCGCCGTTGACGGAGATTGCTCCGGCGCCCAGCTGGGACAGGTCGCAGCGGCGGATGCGGATGCGCTCCGAGCCATTGCGCACCACAATGCCGTGCACACCCAGACACCACAGCCGACAATCCTCGAGGGAACAGTTATGGGCGTATTCAAACTCCACGCTGCCGTGGGCATCGCAGACCGACTGCTTGTCGCCGGCATAGCCCACTTCGTTGTACTTGGGATAGGCGCGGTTTTCCTCGGCGCTGCGGTACTCGCCCTTCGTGTAGGCCATGTCAAAGCCCCGGATGTGCACGCCATGGGCACGGCAGTCGGCGCTGCCGCGCACACAGATGAGCTTATCCGTCACAGGGATATAACCCGTGAGCTCCGCTGCATTGTCATCCTCCGGGATGTAGTAGAGCTTCTTTGTCTCACGGTCATAGTACCATTCGCCGGGGTTTTTGAAGCATTCGCCCACGTTTTCAATGAAATAGTGCAGCATACGGTGGCTAACCTGCATGCTGACGGAGAAACGTGAGGCATATTTGAACTCAATCCGTCCGCTCTCCCAGTCGATGGAATCCACCGGTGTGTGCTCATCAATCCAGCAATGCCGGAAGCTGATGATCCAGTCCTCCATGTTGCGGAAATTCCGAAGAACTTCGATATCCTCACGTCTGGCGATAAACCATTTGGAGGATGCCCAGAGCACGGGATTATCATTTTCCACGCTTTCAGGATCCAGAGTGCCGGTTTCAGGGTAACGGGGCAGCTTTTTGGCCTGTCCGTTTACGTAAAAATCCGAAAAATGCAGATCGCCGTAAGCAGACAGGTCCGCGCTCAGGCAGTCAACGCCATTGAAGCTGTCACGGACGAAATTCCGCACCTCGATACCGCCGGAAATCAGGGTTTTCTTCTGCGGTTCGATGGTGATATCCCGCATTTGGCCGTCGATAACGATAGGCGCGTTCAGGCGGTATACATCATCGGTGATGCGGATGGTCAAGGGCTGCAGCGCACCGATGGCACGCATTTCGGTGATCTTGAACAGCGCACGCTCAATCGTCTGCACAGGTCCCCAGACCCCACGGGCGGGATCGGCAAAGAAACCCTGATTGTTATCGTTACCGTGAGCCTGTGATACATACAGCGTGGTCAGATTCTGCATATTATACATACGATTCTACCTCAAAAAGGATCAAACGATCAGATTATCATGGATATTGCGCTCTTCCAGCGCCTTTCCGTCCTTTGTGCGGGGATGGAGGGTAAACTTCTCGCCCGGCTTCATATCTCTGGGCTTTTCCAGCGTGAAGATCTCGGTTTCGGGATCAAAGTCCTCCATCACGGAACGTTCGCCGTTTGCCCACTGCACGCGCCAGCCGCGATAGCGGTGAGAGCGGCGTCTGAGCGTGGGCGGATTGCCGTGCCAGGAAGCGTCCTGCTCACGGTAGAAATGACGGTCATCAATGACAGACCCCACTTCACCGACGCAGCGCTCGGTCACGATGCTGTGACCGCAGCCGCGCAGCAGGTTATCGTGGATGATGATGCCCTGGGCATCATCGCGCAGACGAATGGCAGTGAGGTTTTCATCCCGGGCACCGGTGGCGTAGATCTGGTTATCCGCCACCGTCACGTCGGACGCGGTGATGTTGATCGCCGTACGGGGCTTGGAGGGCGTTTCTTCGGCAGTCATGTCAAAGCAGTTGGCACTGACGATGGTATTGCGGGAGGGCAGATCGTGGGGACCGGTATCGCCTGAGATGATGATGGCGTTGGAGTTGAAGTTGACGAAGTTGTTGCCGCGGATGGTAACCTGATTGGCAGCAGCGCCTACGCTGATCTGCGCCAGGCCGTAGGGACAGCCGGACTCAAAGGTATTGTCCACGACCATGTGCTGACCCGTACCCAGCCGCTCAAACTCGTCGCTGCGGTTGCGCACGTTGCCCAGCGCCACTGCACCTGCGTTGCGCACATAGCAGCCGCGCATGATGACAAAACGGGACGCGCCTTCCCAGGTACAGCCGCCTACGTCGCGCACACGGCAGTCGATGATGTGGGTATTCTCCGCCATATCGTTATTGTTGAAGGCATTGCGGGCACAGTTTTCCACGGAGCAGCGCATATAGGTGATGGAGGTGGTGTAGTTGGCCGGTTCCTCGTCAGGAGTGCGGTGAGCGCTGGAGGAATAGAAGCATTCTGCGGACATCTGCCGGGCGTGGCAGTTCTCCACATAGACACGGCGGGTACTCCAGATGCCCAGAGCGTTGCACTTCATGAAGTAGAAGCCCCACACGCCGGTGGCGCCGCGGGTCAGCATATGTCCCGCCTGATCCCGGCGGTCATATCCCACGGCACCGCGGAAACCCAGATCGTAGAGCTTGACTTCCTCGCCCTTATTCAGCACCACACAGGCGCCGTCGCGGTCTTCCAGTGCAATCCCGCCCACGCCGATGTCCAGAATCGTCGTCTCGGGATTGGCGCCGCGCATGGTGAAGCTCACGGCATCATTGATATAGAGGGTTCTGGCGAGCTTATAGGTACCGGAGGGAATCCAGAGGTTCATGCCCTGTTCCAGCGCCGTATCGATGGCTTTCTGCAAAGCCTTTGTATCGCTGTGGAGAATTCTATCCTCGCAGGTGCGGGTGGCTTCCTTGTCAAGCACCAGGGTATTGCCCTCGATGGCGGTGATTTCGGCAATGAGAGAAGCGCGCATGACGATAGTCACGACCCAGCCCTGCGCCCAGTCATATTCCGGATCGAATTTCACTTCCAGTCCGCCGGAAAGCAGATGCCAGTCGCCGTCAATCGGCACGTCGTCATGCCAGGTACGTCCCTGATCGTCCGACCAGCGGAACCGGTCGGGGCAGGCAAGATCCACGTCCATGAAGTAGACCACGTGATTGCCGTTGGAGCCGTCCCAGCCGCGCATCTCCACTTCGCCGTTCACGCGGCGGTGATGGGCATGCTTCGGGCGGGGTCCAAAGATCTGGAAGCTGTCGCAGCGGGGCAGGGCACCCGACATCTGCAGCTCCTGACCGACCTCAAAATCGCCCACATCCTGTACGGTCACACGATTGGATCCGGCCTCAACCCGGCCAATCGTCTCAAATGCGGAGCCGCAGGCTCCGAAATCCTTCGCATTGAGATATCCCAGAATCGCTTCCATTTTACACTTCTCCTTTGTACAGCAAAGTTGGTACCCCGCAAGCGCTTCCTCTGGCTGCCGCATTCTGCGGGATCCGGATGGGTGTATTATAACAGAGACCGCCGTTAATTGATATCGGTTTCTCACCAAAATGCATTACATTTTCATCAGCGGCAATCTTCTTTGGCACTATCATACCATGCCCGCTCTTTGATTGCAACCGGATTCAGGCAATTCGAAATTTTTTCTTTTCCTCTTGACAAGCAACTGTATTACATGTATAATACAGTCATCAACCGTATTACTCAAGTGATACAGTTTGCTTCTGTATCACAGACAAGGAGGGATGGTCGGACGTGATTTCGTTTGAACACTTTACGATGGAAGACGGCGTGCCGATCTATCTGCAGATTCTGCGCTATATCAAGCGCGAAGCCGTGGCAGGCGTCATCCGTGACGGCGACGAACTGCCTTCGCGCCGGGTTCTGTCGACGCGGCTTGCCGTCAATCCCAACACTGTACAGAAAGCCTACCGGATGCTGGAAGATGAAGATCTGATTGTATCCCATGCAGGTGCCGCCAGTGTGATGAAGCTGGACGAAGAAAAGCTTGCCGCACTGCGCACCGAGCTTGTGGAAGAGGACGCCATGGGCGCCATCCGGGCATGGCAGCAGATGGGCCTGACCAAGGGCGAGGTTCTGGCATTGATTGAAAAACTCTGGGAATGAGGTATCCTGATATGAGAAATAAAGTATCCGTACTTGCGCTGTTTACCCGCTCCAGCCTGTATCGCATCCTGAGCCTGTTTGGCATCATGGCAGCGGTGCAAGTCATCGTCTTTTACCTGATGATGACCATTCCGCGTACCACACCGCTTGAGTTGATCACTGTGGTAAGGGATGCCCGGCTGTCACTGATCTTCGGCGGCACGTTTCTCCTGATGACCGCGCAGCTGAGTCTGGTAGGCTGCGAGTTCAGCTCCAAGCCCGGCTACATCCTGCGCAGACTGTCGCTCTCTCCCCGCTGGATATTCAGCCTGCAGGCGCTTGCCAACGCCTGTTTCTTCCTGCTGTTCTGGGCGTTTCAGGCACTTGTCCTGCTGGGGCTGAGCAAGCTCTACATGGAGCAGGCCACCCCCGCGATTGCCAACCACCAGACCGTGTATCTCTCTTTCTACCGCAGCGACTTCATGCACGCCATCCTTCCGCTGGATGAAAAGAGCCTCTACATCCGCAACATCATCCTCGCCCTCGGCATGGGTGTCGCCACCGCGTCAGTCCCCCATTATCAGCGGCTGCACAGATTCCCCATCGTCATCTTCATCATCACTGCCGTCACTCTCGGCTTCTTTGTACAGGAGCTTGGGAACACCTCGGCTGCAACCGTCATTTCGATCTTTATTCTGATCTTTGCATCCATCAGCGTCTACAACATCATGACCGGAGGTGACAGCGTTGAAATGTAAGCCCGATCTCTCGCGGTTTGCCCCGCCCGGGATGAACATCCAACAGGAGCTGAAGCTCTTCCTCTGGGGCTACGGCGCCAGCGTGGTCTTTTCCCTGCGCTTTCTCTGGCGCTACGGCTTTGCCTACTACCAGCTTTACGGCTATGAAAACAACGTCTACGGATTACTCTCCTATGTGTCAATGGATGACTTCGTCTGGCTCATTGAGGATGTGTTCAACCTTTTCCCGATCCTCGGCATCTGCCTGGCGCTCTGGGCAGTGCTGCACTACGCCTATCACTGGCAGGGCAGCCGCTCGATCTATCTGATGCGGCGTCTCCCCTCCCGCTGGGAGCTGCACCGGCGCTGTCTGGCCTTGCCCGCAGCGGGCGCCGTGATCTGCATCCTGACCGTCACCGTCCTGTTCTTTCTCTTCTATGCCCTCTATATGTTGGCTACACCGGCCGCTGTCCTCAAACCCGGGCAGTGGGATCTGATCTGGAGTGTGATTTTTGCATGATTGAACTGAAAAACGTAACCAAATCCTACGGCGGCAAGCGCGCCCTGTCGGATGTATCCCTGACCCTGCCCCGGGGTGAAATTGTGGGCCTCTTCGGCGAAAACGGCGCCGGCAAGACCACGATGATGAAGTGCATCCTCGGTTTCATCGGCTACAACGGTGAAATTACCCTCGACGGGGAACCCATCACCCGGAAAAACATCGAAAAGATCTCCTTTGCCACCAGCGAGCACTCTTTCTTCCCCAATCTCTCCGCCGAGGGTCACCGCGACTTCTACGCCTCCCATTTTCCGGCCTTTTCCGAGAAACGTTTCCGGGGGCTGATGGATTTCTTTGAGCTTCCCCGCATGAAGCCTCTCGGCGCGCTCTCCACTGGCCAGAAAAACCAGTTTGAGGTCATTCTCGCCCTCTGTCAGGGTGCGGATTACATTCTCATGGATGAACCCTTCGCCGGAAACGACGTTTTCAACCGCGAGGACTTCTACAAGGTTCTCCTCAGCATCCTCGAACCCAACGAAACGGTGCTGCTGTCCACCCATCTCATCGAAGAGGTCTCCGATTTCATCGGCCGCGCACTGCTCATCCGGAAGGGTTCCATCGTCGGCGACGTGTCCACCCTCGATCTGCAGGACGAAGGCCAGTCGCTGATGGGT
>SVMB01000004.1 GCA_015067675.1 Oscillospiraceae bacterium | reverse complement strand
CCAGAGCGAGGGTCACATGGTAGTCATGGACAATACCGCCGTCGGAGCAGATCGGGACATAGATACCGGTCTTCTCGTAGTACTCGTCGCGGGCAGCAGCAACCTCGATGAGAGCGGAAGCCTGGCCACGGCCGATACCCTTCTGCTCGCGGGTGATGCAGATAGAGCCGCCGCCGATGCCGACCTTGATGAAGTCTGCGCCGGCCTCAGCCAGGAACATAAAGCCATCACGGTCAACAACGTTACCGGCACCGATCTTGACGGAATCGCCGTACTTGGCACGAACCCAGTCAAGGGTGCGCTTCTGCCACTCGGAGAAGCCTTCGGAAGAGTCGATGCACAGCACATCGGCACCGGCCTCGACGAGGGCGGGGATACGTTCTTCGTAGTCGCGGGTATTTACACCGGCACCGACGATGTAACGCTTGGAAGCGTCCAGAAGGGCGTTGGGATGTTCCTTATCGGCATCGTAGTCCTTACGGAAAACGATACTGTTGAGCTTACCTTCGCGGGTGATGATAGGCAGGCTGTTGAGCTTATTGTCCCAGATGATGTTGTTGGCTTCCTTGAGGGTAATGCCTTCATAGGCATAGATGAGCTTCTCAAAGGGAGTCATGAACTCGGAAACCTTGGTGTTGGGATCCATGCGGGAAACACGATAGTCACGACCGGTCACAATGCCCAGCAGCTTGCCGGTAGCGGTACCATCATCGGTGACAGGCATGGTGGAATGACCGAACTGCTCCTTGAGAGCCAGGACATCCGCCAGAGTATCGTCGGGCTTGAGATTTGCATCACTGATAACAAAGCCGGCCTTGTAATTCTTGACCTTGCGAACCATCTCGGCTTCGCTTTCAATGGACTGAGAACCGTAGATAAAAGAAATACCGCCTTCAATGGCCAGAGCAATTGCCATGGTGTGGTTGGAGACAGACTGCATGATAGCACTGACCAGCGGAATGTTCATGTTAATGGCGCTTTCTTCTTCGCCCTTACGGAAACGGACGAGAGGTGTACGGAGGCTGACACGGTTGGGAATGCACTCGGAAGAAGAATATCCGGGAACCAGAAGATATTCATTAAACGTTCTGGAGGGCTCAGAGAAGTAAAAAGCCATACTGACTGACCTCATTTCCTGTATTTTTTATTTGAATAAGTATAACTCTTAACCAAAAGTTTGTCAATTGCCATTCCTTGCAAAGCGGCGCGAAATGTGGTATACTTTCTTAGCATTCTGTACAGGAAAGGAAGCTAAAATTATGAAACTTCAGTTTTTAGGTACTGCAGCCGCCGAAGGTTGGCCCGCATTGTTCTGTAATTGCCCCAATTGCCGTCGTGCACGCGAATTGGGCGGTCGTGAGATCCGCACCCGTTCCCAGAGTCTGCTTGATAACCATATTCTGATCGATTTCCCCGCAGATACCTATGCCCATAAGCTCCAGTGGAATCTGGATTTATCCGCCTGCGATCTGCTTCTGATTACCCATGCCCACAGTGACCATCTGTATCCTATGGATCTTGAGATGCGCGGTGCTCCCTACGGTCACGAACCCACCGTTCCCGTGCTTAACGTGGTAGGTGGCAAAACCGTCATGGAAACCATTGAGTATCATGCAAAAAAGCCTCTTGCCGAAATCGCAAAGCGTGGTTATACCTTCACTACGCTTGAATTCTTCAAGCCCGTTGAGCTGTGCGGAACCCGCATTCTGCCCATGCCCGCCAGCCATTTCCCGAATTCCGACGCCATGATCTACAGTATCTCCACCGGCGGTAAGAATATCCTCTATCTGCATGATACCGGCGAGCTTTATGATGAATGCTATGATGCGCTGCAGAAGGATGGCCGTGTCTTTGATTTTGTCACCTACGACTGCTGCTACTGCAACCGTGAGGGCGGTTACTACGGTCACATGGGTCTGCCCAACATCATCCGTGTCCGCGAACGCCTGGCCCAGATCGGCGTCATCGACGATCACACCACACACTGTGTCAATCATTTCTCCCATAACACCGCCGTTTCTCACGATGAGATGGCGCAGGCTGCCTGGAATGAGGGAATGCTCTGCTCCTACGACGGCATGATCGTGGAATTCTAAGGAGCAGTCAGATGGAAGGTTATCGTTTTGATCCCCACGTCCATACAAGTCTTGTCAGCGGATGCGGCAAGGTTCATCCGGATGTTCTTGTACCCATGTATAAGGAGGCCGGTTTCAGCGGTATCGTCATCACCGATCACTATTACGACGGCTATTTTGACCGTCAGGGCGATATTTCCTGGGAAGAAAAGGTCGAGCGTTACTGTTCGGGATACCGTGCAGCCAAGGAAATCGGCGACAAGATTGGACTGGTTGTGCTGTTCGGTCAGGAAATGCGCTTTATTGAGCATGTCAATGACTACCTTGCTTTCGGCATCACGCCGGATGATTTGCTCGAAACCCCCGAACTTTATAATCTGAATCTCGCCGGTTATTCTCCGTATATTCACAAAAAAGGCGGCCTTCTCTATCAGGCGCATCCCTACCGTGGTTCCTGTGAGCCCGCCGATCCCACTCTGATTGACGGTGTCGAGGTATACAACGGACATCCCGGTCATGACAGTCACAATGATCTTGGTCAAGCATTCTGCGACAAGTTCCGGCTTCGTGAAATTGCCGGTTCCGACTTCCATCAGGCGCATCATCTTGCCCGCGGCGGCGTGATCTTCAAGGAATGTCCGACCTCGATGAGTGAATTTATCGCCATGCTGCGTGAAAATGCGATTCATGGGTTGGTTCGATCCGACTGATCCGGTTTGATATCCTGATTCAGAGGTATTTTCAATGGAAGGTTTTATTTTTGATACCCATATTCATACCAAACCATCCAGCATCTGCGGCAGAATCGAATCCGAAGAGATCGTAGCCCTGTATAAGCAGGCCGGGTACAGCGGCATTGTCATCACGGATCACTATTATAACGGCTTCTTTGATGGGCTGGACGGGATGCTTGAGAACGCAGATAAGATGCCCTGGGAAGAAAAAGCCGAGAGATTCTGCGCCGGTTATCGTGCTGCCAAAGCAGCAGGGGATAAGCTGGGGCTTGTTGTGCTGTTCGGTCAGGAAATGCGCTTTCTTGAACATCCGAATGACTATCTGGCTTACGGAATCACACCGGAGGATCTGGTTGAAAAGCCGGAGATGTATAAGCTTACGCTGAAAGAGTATTACCCCTGGATCCATTCCAAAGGCGGTCTGCTGTATCAGGCTCATCCGTTTCGCGGAGAACGCAATGCGCCGGCCGATCCGAGATATTTGGATGGCGTGGAAGTCTGCAATGCAAAACCGGATAACGAAAGCCGAAATGAGCTTGCCCAGGCGTTTTGCGACCAGAATAAACTCATGGAAATTTCCGGTTCCGATTTCCATAAAGCTCATCATGTTGGCTGTGGCGGCGTCATTTTCAAAGAATGCCCGACTACGATGAGCGAGTTCATCGATATGCTTCGCTCCAACGCCATTTACGGTCTGAAACGCCCCAAATAGAGTTTCTATTCCGAAAGAAGATGCCCACCGATCAGGTCTGGGGTGCTCAGCTCTGCGTCTGGGAATGGTATTTCAACTCGGAAATTGAGATGACCTGTGCAAACCTCACGGCCATTTGCGAGCGCATCTGGTCTGTACGCCGTGTACTCGAGGATGCTGAATTTGACGCGGCTTTCGATGTTCTGCGCCCGATGATGCGCAGCCTCATGCGTCCTGTTGAGGGACAGTCATATAAACGCAACGAGGAAGGTATGATTCATACCTTCCTCGTTTTGGGTTCTCTTCAGAAATCAGTGAATCTTGATGAGATTATCAACAGCCGCATCAGCCATCAGATAGCCGGCATTACGGTCAAGAATGTTGTAAGTAGACGGAGTCGCCTCGTAACCACCCTCATCAGCCGCAGCACGGGTCTTGATATAGCCGTTGGCAGCATTGCAGAGCTCGGCAACCATGGTGCAGCCAAAGGGAGAGCGGCGCTTGATGTCCATACCAAAGCGGGTAAACACCTCACCGGGCAGACCAACCAACGCAAACTCACCGATACCGATGGACTGAACTTCGCACATCACGGTACCACCGGGCAGATCGCGGGCGCCTTCAACCTCACGGCGGCGGGGACCGGCAGGAGCCTTGTCAACCATTTCCTGGGTAGGACGCTCGATCGTCGCTTCGATTTCCTGGGTGGCAAAGCGCAGCGGCAAATCATCAGTGGATTCGATCGCATCGTAGAGTTCAGCAATGTGGCCGGCCAGAGCGTGACCGATATCGGTGTAGATATTCTTAACCTTACCGGTGACGTCCAGGTGGTTAATATTACCGCAGCAGCCGGTCATGTTGAGGAAACCGAAGTTTGCACCATACTCACGAAGCAGATCCTCACGAACAATGCCGGGATAATCGGCACTGAAGCCCTGCGGTTTCACATACGTGCTGTCCAGATGCAGAGGGAAGTTCATCACGACGCCCATAGGAGTGCCGTCTTCGTAGTCAACACGCAGAACGGTCAGAGTGGGATCGATGATATCAACCCCGCGCACAACTTCAGGATTATTGACGCCGGGATTCATATCAACATGGCCGTCCTTGAACAGATAACGGCGGTTGAAAGAAAGGCCAAAGACTTCCTTGGTCGCCCAGCCCATCTTCGCAGGAACACGCTTCTGCCAGGCCATGATACCGGCATCAGCGGCATGCATAACCAGATCCTCGCAGTAGCGGTCGTCACGCTCACTGGCGTACAGGTCGGCAACAGGGCCGCCGGTGTGGTTATGGATCGCATGAACCATAACGTTGCGAACACCAGTAACGTCGAAAATACGGCGGCGGATCTTGAGCACATCGCGCTTTTCGATCACAATGCAGTCAAGAGAGATCACGATGACCTTCTCATCGCCGTTTTCAAGGGCCAGAGCATGGGCATACAGGTGATCCAGAATCGTGGGAGCATAACGAGCCTCAAACTGTCCGGGCATGCACTCGTACAGACGAGGGGTAATGTCGGTTTCATAAAATGCAGCCTTAAGCATAGGGGATAGCCTCCTTACAGATTAAAAGAAACAAGGGCGGACGAAACCGTCCGCCCTTGAATGGCAAAACTTACTTGAGGTGCTCGGCGATGACGGCCTTGACGGCGTCGATACAAGCCTGGATGTGGATGGGCTCCCAAGAGGGATGCAGGAACAGGTTGAAGGTCACGCTGCGCAGACGCTTGGCGTTGGGGCACAGAACCTGATCGTACTTGACGCTTTCGGGATTGGTGTATTCCTTGGAAGCGAAGGGGAAGTTGGCAGAACCGAAGCCGACGTTCTCCTTGTAGGCAGCCTCTTCGTAGGCTTCAGGCCACTGGATGCCGTAGCAGGGGATGTTCTTGGCGGCAAGAGCCTTAACAAACTGGGGAGCATCGATATCGAGGACGTCGATGTCGAGGTTGATGGGATACCACCAGTAGGAGTTCTCACGAACTTCGTCATTGTAAGGCAGCTTGGCAATGCCCTTCAGGCCGGTGAAAGCTTCGTCGTACATCTTGGCGTACTGCTTACGGCGGGGCAGGTTCCAATTGTCAAAACGGGCCATTTCGTTGATACCGAAGATGGACTGGATCTCGGTCATACGATAGTTGAAGCCGACGCGGCGATGGATGTAGGGCAGCTTCTCTTCCAGGGCCAGCATGTTCATACGGGTGCGGACATCGTAACCGTGGTCACGGAAGGAACGGCATTCCCAACCGAGATCCTCGTTGTTGGTGATGACCATACCGCCTTCACCACCGGTGGTGAAGTGCTTGGACTGGCAGAAGGAGTAGCAGCCGACGTCACCAACGAGACCGACCATGGTGCCTTTGTACTTACCGCCGATGCACTGGGCGCAGTCTTCGATGACCTTCAGGTTGTGCTTCTTGGCAATCTCAAGGATGGGGCCCATGTCGGCGACGACGCCGTACAGATGGACAACAACGATACCCTTGGTGCGGGGGGTGATCAGAGCTTCGATCTTGGAAGGATCGATGGTGTGGTCGTCGGTGACATCACAGAAAACCGGGATAGCGCCGGCCTGGACAACGGAGAAAGAGGAAGCGATGAAGGAGTAGGAGGGAACGATCACTTCGTCGCCAGGGCCAATGCCCAGAGAGGAGATACCGATATGCAGAGCAGCGGTACCGTTGGTGCAGGAGATGGCCATGGCAGCGCCAGTCCACTTCTTGAAGATTTCTTCAAACTCCATGCCCTTGGGGCCGGTCCAATAGTTAACCTTACCGTTCTTAACGGGTTCCTGAACATCTTCGATGGTCTTGGGATTAAACTGAGGCCACATGGGGAAGCCGAGCTCGGTGATGCCGGCGCCGTTCATAACTTTTTCGCCCATTGTTGTACACGCTCCTTATAGATTTTGGGTATTGCTTTTTAAGCAACTTCATTATATACTATACCTAAAGTGATTACAATACCCATAAAATTATTTCATAATTTCAGCACGGCAAATCGGAATATTTTCCAAGCATGAGGAACGGCATGAACAAGATTGACAGCGTATTTTACCAGCAGCTCCCCCTCGCTCCAGACTTCGAATTCAATATCCGCGTCGTGCGCACCCAGCAGGATGCGCTCGACCAGGGCTACGGCCAGTATGACCTTCACTACCACAGTTTCTGGGAGATCGATCTGGTCGTTCAGGGCGACGGCGTCAACATTTTTGAGGACGCGGTATATTCTTTTGAGCCCGGAGATATCTATATCATCCATCCCTACGAGATGCACAACGCCTTCACCAACAGTGAGATGGAGGTTTTCTGCATCCAGTTCAGTGAAGACACGGTTGTTCGCAGTGTATTCTCCGATGCCGAATACTCCGGCGAAATTGCGCGTCAGGGAAACCGGTTTGTCAATCTCGTACGCGCCGGCCATCCCCATTACGAGGAACTCTATACCATTCTGCAGCGTACTCTGGATGAGTGGCGCGGTAAGCGCATGGGCTGGCGTCCCGCTACCCGTCTTTGCCTCGCGCAGCTCTTCATCGAGCTCATGCGTGACTTTTCGACCACAGATGATCGCGAGGATCTTCCCTTGACCGAGGTTTCCCGCCAGAACCGCGGCATTCGTCAGGCGCTTAACTTCATCAACCAGAACTTCACCCGCAAAATCACGCTTGAGCAGACGGCTCGACAAGCCATCATGCACAAGAATTATTTCTGCACCGTTTTTCGGCAGCAGATGGGCTGTACTTTCTACAGTTACCTGAATAATCTTCGTTTGCGTCACGCCTGTTCGCTTCTCAAATCCACCGAGCAGCCCATCAAGGAAGTCGCCATCAGCTGCGGCTTTACCGATATCTCCACATTCAACAAAGCATTCCGCAAGGCAATGGGAATGACGCCCAGCGTTTATCGTGAGGGCCTGGGCCATGTTGGCCGCAGTGCCATGGAACATGAAAACGCAGACCCAGACGACGAGTCTGCGTTTGAAGTGCTGGATGATGAAGTGGCGGATGTTCTGCTCAAGCAGGAGAGACTTTTGTCAGAGGAAGCTTTCCTCAGCGATACCGAATAAAGCGCTCCAGCTTCTCCGTTTTTGCTTCCATATCCTCAAGCAGCCGCATCTGTGCACGTGCCCGTACCAGATTGTGGGTAGGGGACTTGACCTTAAAGTACATATCGCCTTCGATGTAATCGGTCAGGAATCGCATAGCGAGCTCACAGGTGATGACTTTCATGCCGAGAGGCAGAAGTTCAATCTCGTGCGGAGTCAGGAAACCATCGACCTCACTGAGAAAACCTCTGGTGAAGAGTGCAAATTTGTCCATATCAAGAGAGATCTTGGACAGGTCTGCCTCATCTTCGGCTGCAGTGGATGCGCCGAAACGGATAGCATCGCCGTAGTCATACAGCGCACTGCCGGGCATAACCGTATCAAGATCGATCACGCACAGCGCACGGTCGGTCTCGTTGTCAATCATGACGTTGTTGATCTTTGTATCGTTGTGGGTGACACGCAGAGGCAATTTTCCGGAATCAAGTTCCCGCACGATGGTGCCCATTGCACGGCGGCGTTCAAACATGAACTCAATTTCGGGCTCCAGCGCCGCAACACGGCCTGCTTTATCCTCGCTGACAGCCTGCACAAACTTGTAAAAGCGTTTGGTTGTATTATGGAAGTCCGGGATCGTCACATGCAGATCCTGGGCAGGGAAGTCACACAGAAGCTTCTGGAATTCACCGAAGGCTCGGCCTGCCTCTTCAAACTGCTTGGGTCGGGTGACAGCATCGTATCCGGTTGCATTGTCAATATACCGATACGCACGCCAATAGCCGCCGCTGACATGCAGATTATCACCCTCATGGGTCGGAATGATTTTGAGTACCCGTCGGGTGGTATCCACGCCCTCCGCCTTCAAACGGCGGCGCAGATGGCGGGTGATTTTTTCAATGTTATCCATAACCGCGTGGGGGTCATGGAAGACGTAGGTATTGATATTCTGGAGGATATACTGATTGACTTTTTCACCGTCGCGGTAAAAGAGATGATACGTATTGTTGATGTTGCCGGAATGCAGCTCTTCTGCGGATTCATATACTCCCTCGAAGCAGAAATGCGGCAAAATATGTTTGATCTGATTATATAACATAATGGTTCCCCCAGTTTTTAATAGAAATGCAGCGCAGGTCTGCAGGCGCTGCAGCTGATGTATTCAGTATATCACAGGCTGTCTGCAGTTGCAAGCCCAAAAATGTGCCCGCAATTCAGCATAATGCCCGTAACAATCTACTATAAATCCTATATCATATGAATCCTATATCATCCGCAATTGACGAGTGTTTGCCAAAGTGCTATACTCAATGTGTCCGTTATCAATCTATTCTCCAAAAGGAGTCTTCTGCATGAAAATCAGTGAAATTCTCAATCCAAACCGTGTTTCTTTCTCTTTGGAAGTCTTTCCTCCCAAGATAGGTTCCGAAATTGACAAGATGGATGACATTCTTGACAGCCTGGCAGAGCTTCATCCGGACTTTATCAGCGTTACCTGCGGCGCGTCCGGATCCACAGCCCGCACCACACCTGCGGTCTGTCAGAAAATACTCGATCGCGGTATGACACCTCTTGCGCATATGACCTGCGTATCCGCCAGCCGGGAAGGCATTGCAGACTGCGCCAATCAGCTCCATGATATGGGTGTTGAGAACATTCTCGCCCTGCGCGGTGATATTCCCGAGGTCCCTGTAGTCTCCGACAGCGAACGCTATACGTATGCATCCGACCTTGTTGCTGCGTTGATGGAGGATGGCCGATTCTGCGTAGGCGGTGCCTGCTATCCTGACGGTCATATCGAAGCTGCAAACAAGGATTCTGACCTCGACGCACTCAAAATCAAAGCAGATGCGGGTTGTTCTTTCCTGACTACGCAGATGTTCTTCGATAACGACGTGCTCTACAGCTTCATGTATCGGGCGCTTCGCAAGGATATTCGAGTACCGATTCTGGCCGGTATCATGCCTGCCACCAATGCCCGTCAGTTTGCACGTTCCTGCCAGCTTTCCGGTACTGCCATGCCGCCGAGACTTCGTTCCATTCTGGACAAGTTCGGTGATAATCCCGCCGCCATGCGTCAGGCTGCGATCGTGTATGCCTCCGAGCAAATTATCGATCTGGTTGCCAACGGCGTCCAGGGTATCCATCTTTACACCATGAACCGCCCGTCAATCGCGGCGGCCATTCTGAAAAACGTTAAGAGCGTTCTGGGACGGTAATATGAAAGTTGATTTTACCAAACGTCAGTATTTTGACGGTGCCATGGGCACAATGCTTCAGCAGCGCGGACTTCCTGCCGGCTACGCGCCTGAAAAATGGAATATCGAAAACCCCGATGCGATCTATGCCGTGCACAGCGCTTACGTTGAAGCCGGCTGTACCATTCTCAAAACCAATACCTTCGGTGCTCATCCCATCAAGCAGGGTGGGGAAGAAGCCTGTGCTGCGCGTGTCGCCGCAGGTGTTGCAATTGCCAAAAAGGCTGCGGCTCTGCGTGATAACGTAGCAGTCGCGCTGGATATCGGCCCCAGCGGAAAGCTTCTCAAACCTCTGGGCGATCTGGATTTTGAAGATGCCGTGGCTGAATTCCGCGCCATTGCCCGTGCAGGCGCTGCCGCCGGAGCCGACTGCGTTCTCATCGAGACGATGTCTGATCTCTACGAGTGCAAGGCAGCTCTTCTCGGCGTGCGTGAAGTATGTGATCTGCCGATCTGCGTCACGCTTACCTTTAACGAAAAGGGAACCCTGATGACCGGCGCGGATCCCATCACGGCTGTTGTCACCCTTGAGGCTCTGGGAGCCTGTGCCATCGGCTGCAACTGCGGTCTCGGCCCCAGACAGCTCATTTCCGTCATGGAGCAAATGGCATCTGTCGCCCATGTTCCGCTGATTGCAAACCCCAACGCAGGTCTTCCGCGCGTAGAGGACGGAAAAACCGTTTTTCCGCTTGATGCTGAAGCATTCGCCGCCGAAATGGCGCAGCTTGCACCTTTTGCAGCCCATCTTGGCGGCTGCTGCGGTACATCGCCTGCCCATATCGGCGCCCTGATCCGCGCTGATCTGCCCGATGCCTGCGCTAAGGCTTCCGATACCGCGCAGACCTACATCACCTCCGGCAGACGTCATCTTGCACTTGGTAAGACGCCGGTTCTTATCGGTGAGCGGCTCAATCCCACCGGTAAGGCAAAGCTCAAGAACGCGCTGAAAAATCATGACATGGCCTATGTACAGGATGAAGCCATCTCACAGGAAGAGGCCGGTGCTCATGCGCTGGATGTCAATGCAGGCCTTCCCGGCATTGACGAAGCTGCGGTTCTGCGCGATGCAGTCTGTGCTGTTCAGGAAATCTGCGACCTTCCGCTGCAGATTGACACCGGCGATATCGGCGCAATGGAGGCGGCTCTTCGTCTTTACAACGGCAAGCCTCTCATCAACAGCGTCAACGGCAAAGCAGCCGTCATGGATGCGGTCTTTCCGCTGGTCAAAAAATACGGCGGCACGGTTATTGCTCTGACATTGGACGAAGCCGGTATCCCCGATACCGCCGAAGGCCGATATGCCATTGCTGAACGCATCGTGGAACGTGCCGCATTCTATGGTATCCCCAAGCATGAAATTATTGTCGATCCGCTGACGCTGACTGTCAGCACCAATTCCGAAAGTGCGCTTGTGACACTTGAAGCCATTCGGCTTATCCGGGATCGTCTCGGTATCGGCACCAGTCTTGGTGTCTCCAACATCAGCTTTGGTCTGCCCATGCGTGAACATATCAATGCAGCCTTCTTCACCATGGCGCTGCAGGCGGGCCTCAGCGCTGCCATCTGTAACCCCGGCAACGCCTCCATGCAGGCAGCCTATCGCAGTTACCTTGCCTTGAGTGGTCAGGATCCCCAGTGTCTGAACTATGTTCAGGCTTACGCTGAAGAAGAAGCCAGAAAACCCCGGAAGAGCGCCAAAGCATCTGTTCCATCTGACGCCTCCTCCCGCGCAGAAGTTCCATCCGAGACTAAAAATCCTGGGCTGTATCAGTACGTAATCAAGGGACAGCGGCAGTCCGCTGCAACAGCCGTACGTGCGCTTCTTGAAACAAAAACGCCTATGGAAATCGTCGATACCGAACTGATTCCGGCGCTCAACGAGGTAGGCAAGGGCTTTGAGACAGGTAAACTCTTCCTTCCCAATCTTCTGATGTCCGCCGAGGCAGCAAAGGCTGCGTTCCAGGTCATCCGCGAGCATCTGGCAGCCGCCGGCGGCGAGCAGGAAAGCCGCGGCACCATTGTCATGGCAACTGTAAAGGGCGATATTCACGACATCGGAAAAAACATCGTCTGTTCGATTCTTGAAAACTATCGTTTCCGGGTCATTGATCTCGGAAAGGACGTAGCCCCCGAAACTATTCTGGATGCGGTCGTTACCAACAACGTTCAGTTGGTCGGTCTCTCCGCACTCATGACCACAACGGTGGGTGCGATGAAAGATACCATTGATCTGCTGCATGCCAAGGCGCCCTGGTGCCGGATTGTTGTCGGCGGTGCCGTGCTCACCCAGAGTTATGCCGACGAAATCGGCGCTGACTTCTACGGTGCTGATGCCATGGCCACCGTACGACACGCCGAAGCAGTCTTTGGCTGATTGTACAGGTACTCATCAACCAAAAACAGGATCCTGCGCAGAGCTTTTCTCGCGCAGGATCCTGTCTTCATCATTGGTTGTCAAAACAGAGGTTTATGCACCGATACGATCAATTTCCACACGCACTTCCAGCGTATGCTCCGCACAGGCATAATATGCCTTGTAGCAGCCGTTACGGTTTTCACCGCAGAGCTCCGGATCAACTATTTTGCCGTCGGTGCTGTAGCGGCACCTCCAGCCCGCATAGCTCACCGTGATTTCATGATCGGCAACCGCGATCTCAGCATGGGTTTCACCGTCAAAGTAGAGTGCAGGCAACATAAACGCAAGATCACCGGTACCGCTGATCTGCATCGTTACGCCGTCATCGGTCACGGTATATTTGCCGTCAACACTCTGTCCATCCGAAAAGCTGCAGGAAATCTGCGCAGAAGCGAAGTCATCGCCGGATTCTGAGGCAACGCATTTCCATACTGTATCCTCGCCGGTTGCAAAATGCCATTCTCCGTTCATCCGTACACCGGGGCACATCGAAACTGCCGTCGGCTTTTCCAGACTGACATGATAAATCGGCTCTGCCGGGCAGGGCACAGACAGAGCAATCGTCGACGGAGCACCGCAGCGATGAATACGTCCAAGGCCGCTTGCATCATAGTGCGGGTCGCCGCTGAGATCAAACTCCGCCGAATACTTGCCGGATTTCAGGAACAGCTTGTGGAAATGCTTCGATGTTTCAAACACAAACGAGTCATCCCAGGGCTTATGCGGCGTCGGAATCGTGTCATCACAGATCAAATACGCACCGTAGAGGAAGGAAGCCGCCGTGATCATATACTTGTCAAAATATGCATAGCCCTCGCAGCCGTGCTTTGTCTCGGTGGGATAACGGTTCTTGATATGACGGATCGGATCCCGTCCAAGCCAGTCGTCCGTAACGGCAACTGCACGTGCACAGGCATCCTTAAAGGCACCGGCAAGCGCCATATTGCCTTCCCGGGCATAGCGTTTGGCCTCATACTCCATGAGAAGCGCATACCACGGCTCGTTATGGATGAACTGGTTACTGCGGCCGCCGAAAGCGATCTCACCGCAGGCGGACTGCATTTTCAGCATAAGCAGACCTGTTTTTTTCAGAATCGCGTCGATGCTTTCGTAGTATTTGCCGCGGTAGCCCCGGTGCAGGAGCAGGGCAAACAGCCCGCGCGGAACCATGTCGTAGACAATCGGCTGATGAATATCGGAACTGGCGTTATCTTTGTACATTCCGTTTTCATCAATCCAAAAGAGCTGAGAAGCAAGCTGGATGTCAATAAACTCAGAGGAGTCGCACAGGCCGTACTGCTGCCGGAAAAACTCGCTCACGCCGGTAAACAGAGCCCAATTTCGCTTCGGATCCTCCGGCGTTGAGATAACATTGTAGCAGGTGTACGGGTCGATGGTTGACAGATACGCTTTCCAGCGTGCAAGCGTTTCCTCGTCCACCACATGGCTCTGTTCCAACTCGGTCATACAGCAGATGATCTCTCGAACAGAAAAATCATTGGCTGCCTTGACTCTGGGAATGCTCTTGCAGCAGAATTCCATCATCTCGCAGAACAGTTCCAGAAGATCGGTACGTCTGCCGTGGGCAATCAGGATACCGATGTTCACCGTCAGACGCGGAAAGCCGTGCTCTCTCAGGCCATCGCGTTTTACCTCATCGAAGTAGCGGATGATATGTTCAAGTGAATAGGCAGAAAGTGCCTTTTCCATCAGCTCAAGGTATTTTTCTTTCATTGATTATCTCCCAATCGAAAATCCAGAATGCCTGCTGCAGACTTGTTCTGCAGCAGGCATTCTACATAACTGCAGCTGCGCATACAGCAGCTTATGCCTGAGCGGTCTCCTTCTTAAAGGCATCGCACAGACCAGCGAAGGCTTCACAGATCAGAGAAACCTCGGTGCCGGTCCAATAGATGTTGCCGCCCAGATCACGATAGCGCGGAATCAGAGAGGCAGAGTCAACGAAGCTGCCGCAGGAGATGCCGGCATCGTTACAGGTCTTGAAGACCTTGGCAATGTAATCAATCATCGTGGGGCTGGCAATATCCAGAGGAGTGCCGACCATGATGGAGGAATCATAGGGGCCAATGATGACACCGGCGAGCTCGTCCTTGTAAATCTTGAGGATCTCGGGCAGAACTTCCAGACCTTCGTTTGACTCCATCTGGATGAAGATCAAGCGGTTGTCATTGTAGGTGGCGACACTACCCTTGTCCTCGGCGCGGAGGTTGGAGAAGCCGCCGCAGCCCTTACGGCCGCGGGGATAGTAGCGTGCTGCACGGATTGCCGTAGAAACCTGCGCAACGCTCTCGACGCGGGGAAGCAAAATGCCGTCAGCGCCCATGTCCAGCGTCTTGGAAATCAGATGGGGGACACTGTCAGGCACACGGACTACACTGGGAAGGTCGCACAGGCGGCACACACGCAGGGTTTCCTCGACAGCTTCGATGGAAAGCGTGCCATGCTCCAGATCAAACATCATAAAGTCAAAGCCGAAGCCTGCCGCTTTCTGTGCAAGGCCGGACCAGGCCACATTACCGATGGTAGTAGACAGGACGGGCTGTCTGTTCTTCAGTTTTTCTTTGAGTTGTTCCAGTCTGCTCATAATCTCATTCACTCCTGTTTATATGGCAGGCTTTTGCAGCCTGCTGGTATCCTGATTATAAGTATACACCTCTTACAGGATTTTTCAAGTGGCATTGTTCAACAACCTCCGGCCATGATTTTGTACATATTATATCTTGCCTGTACACATCCGATGTTGTATACTTATATTATCATATCGATGTTGTAAATATCTGCATGATCTTTCAATGTCCTAAAAAGGAGATTTCCATGGATAACGTTCGTCTCAAAACCGTATCAACGGTCGAAGCTGTCTGTCAGACTCTTGAAAATGATGTTTTTTCTCTCTACTATGCTCCCGGCGCCAAAATCACCGAAAGTGATCTCAGCATCCGTTACGGCGTCAGCCGCAACACCCTGCGCGAAGCCATCGCAAGACTTCTTTCCTGCGGCTTGCTGGTAAAATACCCCAATCGCGGTGTTTATGTACGCGAGATCACGTTTGAAGATGTGCGCGAGATTTTCCATTTGAGAGAGATTCTGGAAAGCGAGGCCGTACGTGAGCTTGCCGATATCGGTGTACTCCCGCCGGAGCTCTACGATTATGCCGATGAGCTGGCCAACAGTGACTTTGAAAACGATTGGATGTCCTATGCATATGCCGACAGCCGGTTCCATGAACTTCTGGTCAGCGCCGCAGGCAGTCCGCGTCTGATGAGGCTTTATGAGAGTATCATCGTTGAAGTAAAGCTGTGCATCTTCCAGTCCCGCGGAGTCGTCCCGTTCTGCCGTTCCAACGCAGAACAGCATCGTCTGCTTCTGGATGCCATCGCGCAGAGTGACGTCGCCGGTGCACTTGACATTCTCGCCAAGCATAATGCCTCTGCCGTACGCCGGTACGAGGACGGTTTTGCAAAGCTCCACGCCAATTCCGGCAGCAGCAACTGATCCACAGACTATTTGAACAAGTAGGAGAACTTATCATGTATACACCGATTCCGAAGACTGACTATCATCATCATTTCTACGCCTATCCGCATCTGCACGGTTTTGCGCCCTTCCGTATGGTCGGCAATCTCTATTATGTCGGCGATGATAATGTCGGCATTCATCTCATCGATACTGGCGACGGCCTGATACTGATTGATTCCGGATATCCTGAAAACCAGGCATGGCTCATCCAGAGCATCTGGCAGCTCGGTTACAATCCTTCCATGATTCGTTATATCGTGCACACCCACGGTCATTTTGATCACATGGGCACCACCGCACTTCTGCAGCAGCTTTCTTCCAACGTCAAGACCGTCATGAGTGCCATTGATGCCGCTGCCATCCGCGAAAACCCCGACCTGATCACGGCTGATTGCCACGACTTCTGCCACGGCTGTATCTTTGATATCGACGTGGAATTGAGCGACGGCGACCATATCAGGCTCGGCAATACCGATCTCTGGGTCAAGCCCGCACCCGGTCATACCATGGGCACTCTCGCCATTTTCTTCACCGTTCAGGACGGTGACCGGACACTGATTGCCGGAATGCACGGCGGTATGGGATACGGCACCATGTATCGGGAGTATATGGAGAAGTATCACATTGTCGGTGCCCGCGAGGCGTTTGCGGAAGGCCTTGTCCGGCTGCAGGATGAGCACGTTGACATTCTCCTTGGCAACCATACCGGTCAGAATCAGCTGATGAAGAAGCGGGAACAACTGCTTTCCGGCGCCGAGACCAATCCTTTCATCGATCCCACCGAATGGAAATCCATGCTGATCAAGGCACAGGCCAACTTCGAAAAATTCTGCCGCGAGAATCCCTGATTAGTCGACCCACGGAGTCCTCATTCATCACTTACTCTTATCCGAGGCGGATAGTGTAGAAAAAATACACTTCCGCCTCTTGTTTTATCCTGCATTCCATGGTATCCTGTACTCAAAACCCGGATAGTCAAATAAAAAGGGGAGTGTGCCGTCATGTTTTTTGATATACATGGCCATGTTTATCGTTATCCGTACCCGACACCGGGCGGACCCACGCTTTTCTCCACGCCTGCCGAGCTTGCCGAGATGTATGAACAGCTCAACATCGACCGTGCAGTTATCCTGCCGGTAGTCAGCAGCGAAATGTATGTACCACAGTCCGTCGGCGAGGTCATCGACATCTGTAAGGAGTCCGGCGGACGCTGGATTCCGTTCTGCAACGTGGATCCCCGCGTGTACTCCAACACATCCGACGCCGATATCGGTCTGTTACTGGAGTTTTTCAAAGAACAGGGCTGCCGTGGTATCGGCGAGGTCATGCCAAACATGCCCTGGAACGATCCGCGCTTTCATAACCTCCTGCGTCATGTCGAACGGGCAGGCTTTCCGCTGATCTTTGACATGACCGGCCGCTGGAACTGTAGCTACGGTATCTATGACGATCCCGGTATGCCGCAGCTTGAGGATGCGCTCAATTGCTTCCCCAATCTGACCTTTATCGGTCACGGCCCTGCATTCTGGGCTGAAATCTCCACACTTCGTTCTCCTGCTGACCGAAACGGATATCCCAACTATCCTGTTACGGAGGGCAGAGTCGCCCAGCTTCTGCGTACCTATCCCAATCTTAAAGTTGAGCTTTCCGCCGGTTCCGGGTATAATGCCATGACACGAGACCCCGAATATGCCGTGAAATTCCTCAACGAGTTCCATGAACGCATTATGTTCGGCACAGATCTCTGCTACTACAAGCAGCCTTTCCACACCTGCGATTTTCTTCTGAAACTGCGTGATGAAGGCAGTATCTCTCAGGATATCTTTGAAGAGATCGCTTTCAAGAATGCAGAAAAGCTTCTCGGTCTTGTCTGAAGAACCAAAATCTGTAAGGAGAATGTCCCATGAATATCTGTATCATGACCGACCTGGAGGGCGTTGCGGGCGTTATGAACGCCCCCGACTGGATTTATCCCACCAGTACCTATTATCAGGATGCCAAGCGTCTGCTGACCGAAGAGGTCAATGCTGCCATCGACGGTCTTTGTGCAGCAGGAGCTGAGCTGATCGTTGTTCAGGATGGACACGGTCACGGCGCAATCGATTCCATGCTTCTGGACGAACGCGCACTGCTGCAGCGCGGCTGGAACGGCCCGTATCCCTTCGGCCTCGACGAAGAAAAGTTTGACTGCATGATTTGGATCGGCCAGCATGCCAAAGCCGGCACTCCCTGTGCACACATCGCGCACACCGGCAACTTCGGTGTACAGGAGATCACCATCAACGGCATTGCGGTCGGCGAATTTGGCGAATGCGCTTTTTGCGCGCTTGAGTATGGCTGCGTACCGATTTTTGGTTCCGGCGATCTTGCCTTTACCAAGGAGGCACAGGAACTCATGCCCGGCATCGAGACCGTCTGGGTCAAACGCGGAGTCATCCCCGGTTCCGGAGACGAGTGCACCCGTGAAGAATATGAACACCGCAATGCAGCCGCCATCCACCAGCATCACAACGTCGCATGCCGCAAGATCCGAGGCGGTGCATACGCTGCCCTTATGCGTTTTCGCACCAATCCGGAAAGCTTCTGCCATACTATGCCCCAGCCGCCCTATGAACTGGTTGCAAAATACCGTGCCTCAAAAAATTCTCAGGCCATGGTCATCACCCGTACTCATCCCGACTCCGTCACCGGTGTGATGAATGCTTACGCAGGCCGTTGAGTACATTGATTCCTTCCGGAGAACCGTTTATGAACCGTCTTTTGATTGTGGACGGCAGCAATTTGCTGTTTCAAATGTTTTTCGGTATGCCTGCCAGAATCGTTAATCATCAAGGGAAGGCAATTCAGGGAACGCTTGGCTTTACCGGTGCTCTTTTGAAAATCATACGAATGGTCAAACCCACGCATGCCATCGTTTTATTTGACGGAGAACACGAAAACGAACGATCAGCGCTTGATGCCGATTACAAGGCAAACAGGATCGACTACAGTACCGTACCGGAGGAAGAATCACCCTTCTCGCAGATCATGGACGTCTATGCGGCTCTTGACTTCATGGGGATTGTGCACACCGAAACCACCGACTGTGAAGCAGACGACCTGATTGCTTCTTATGCTCTGACATATGCTCAGGAATATGAAATTGTCATATCTTCCTTTGACAGCGACCTGTTTCAGCTCATATCCGACCGTGTCAGCATCCTGCGCTACCGTGGAGAGAAAACGGTCATCTGTACACCTTTATACCTGACCGAAAAATACGGGATAACTCCTGCGCAATACGCAGATTTCAAATCACTCACAGGAGACGCCTCCGATAACATCAGAGGTGCAGATAAAATCGGGTCCAAAACCGCCGCCGCACTGCTCAGGGAATACGGCAGTCTTGAGCGTATCATTGCAAACGCAGAAAACATCCGGAAACCATCTATTCGTGCGTCCGTACTTCAAAACACCGACAGATTGCGCACCAATTTCGAGTTGATCAAGCTCCGTCAAACGCATCAGATTCCCTTCAACGCTGAAGAACTGACCCTGCACTGTGACGGGTTCTCCACCAACACTGTTCTCTCCGGTATCGGACTTCGCTGATTTCATATTACCGGTCTTAATTCAGTCTTTACAAAACGGGAGACGGGATATTTCAAATCCCGTCTCCCGTATTTTGTTCTGCATCTGAG
The DNA here is from genome assembly GCA_015067675.1 of Oscillospiraceae bacterium. GTDB lineage: Bacteria > Bacillota > Clostridia > Oscillospirales > QAMX01 > SIG502. The sequence goes on along the minus strand of SVMB01000004.1, from coordinate 51,295 downwards.
CCCTCATTCATATATTCTAACAAACGGCCAAAAAGAGGGTGAGTATGGATGCGATGGAACGCCGCTGAGCGCTGCGTGGAACTGGGGCAATATATTGTTGAAAACAAAGAGACCGTCCGGGCAGCAGCGAAGCATTTCGGCATCAGCAAGTCCAGTGTACATAAGGACGTAACCGAAAAACTGCGGGAAGTGGATCGGATTCTGTATAACGAAGTCAAACGCGTACTGGAAGAAAACAAGTCCCAGCGACATCTGCGCGGTGGAATGGCAACCAAGCGGAAATATGAGGAGCTGTCAAGAGCCAAACAGGAGCTTCTTGAAAAGAAGGGCAGGGGAGTATAAAAAAAGCGGACGGTAAACCCGTCCGCTTTTGCTTGTGATCAGTTGAAGATAATGGCGTAGAGAACCAGATCCTCGGAGCCGCAGTTCTCGATGGAATGGCTGTCACCGTTTCCGGTAAACATGACCTCACCGGGACCAAGCTTGGAGACAACGCCGTTTTCAGTAACGGTCGCCTCGCCCGCGAGAATGATATAGGCTTCGGCTTCCTCGACATGAGGATGCTCACCGATGGAAGAACCGGCAGGCATAACAAGCTTTGCCATCATACGGGACTTGCCGAAGGTATCAGAGCCTTCCAGCAGATGAGTCAGCGTGATGGAACCGTTGCCGCCGCGCATAGCGGTGCGCACTTCCTGACGCTGATTGGCAGCATGTCCGACCATAGATTACTCCTCGTCGTCCTCGATCTCTTCCAGATCATCCTCGTCAACGATTTCGAACTCGATGACCTTGCCGCAGGCAGCGCACTTGATCTCGCCGGCTTCCAGAACTTCTTCGTCCAGGAACAGCTTCTCGCCGCAGTCGGGGCAGGTGAACTCGAAGATATCTTCGTCACAGTCTTCGCAGTCGCACTCGTCGTCATCATCGCAGTTGCAGCAGCAACCGGCGCACTCTTCCTCGTCGTCCTCGTCGTCTTCATCTTCGTAGATGTCGTCTTCGAGATCGGCCAGGTCTTCGCTGATAGCGTCAACTTCTTCACCCAGAGAGATGATGTCGTCTTCGCAGTCGGTAAGAGAAGCAGCCATTTCCTCGAGCAGCTCGAGCATGGCGTTGATGATCTTGGTTTCCTTCTTGCCTTCTTCAAGACCCAGACCCTCGGTCAGACCCTTGATATAGGCAACTCTTTCATTGATAGTCATAGCAATACCCTCCATTTTCAGGGGATCGGCAGCAGCGGCTGCCTGTGATGTCAGAAAAACTTAGGCGCGGGACAGATACTCGCCGGTACGGGTGTCGATCTTGATCTTGTCGCCGATGTTGATGAACAGCGGAACCTTGATCTCGGCGCCGGTCTCGAGGACGGCGGGCTTGAAGGTGTTGTTGGCGGTATCGCCCTTGAAGCCGGGTTCGGTCTCGGTGATGGTCAGCTCCATGAAGTTCGGAGGCTCAACGGCAAAAACGTTGCCCTTGTAGGAGACGATCTTGCAGACGGTCTCTTCGGTGACGAACTTGAAGTTGTCATCCAGGGTCTCCTTGTTGATGGGCATCTGCTCGAAGCTCTCCAGATCCATGAAGTAGTACAGATCGCCGTCAGCGTACAGATACTGCATCTCCTTGCGCTCAACAAAAGCAGGGGGGAACTTGTCGGTGGGGTTGAAGGAACGGTCGATCACGGCGCCGGTGATGACGTTCTTCAGACGGGTACGGACAAAGGCCGCGCCCTTACCGGGCTTAACATGCTGGAACTCGACGATCTGGAGAACCTGACCGTCCATCTCGAAAGTGATACCGTTACGGAATTCGCCTGCGGAAATCATATGAGGAACCTCCATAAATTAGATTACAGTTGTATGTCTGCCGATCTCTGGCGACCTGCAAACCTAGACACTGTATTTTACCGCAAATTCCGAAAAAAAGCAAGGGGCAATAAAGAAAATTATGAAAATGACGGAGGAGCTACAGGATGAACCTTCAATTTTGGGGAAAAGCAGCAGATTTTTTGTGGAGCGGGCCTCTTTCAATCCTGCTTTTGGGGATCGGAATCCTTGCAAGTGTCCGGTATCGTCTTCCGCAGCGTCATATTCCGACAGCGGTCCGTGAAACTTTCAGAAGCACTCCTGCACATGAAGGACATCCGTTTACGGCTCTGATGCTGCACCTTGCCGCAACACTTGGCGTGGGAAACATCGCAGGCGTTGCAGCTGCCGTCGCACTGGGCGGACGAGGAGCCGTACTCTGGTGCTGGCTGTCGGGTATGATCGGGATTGCCACAGCTTATGCCGAAACCAGAGGAGCACTTGAACGTTGTCCGGGTGAAGTATCTCCTATGCATGCGCTTTCAGCTCTCGGCAAAAGACGCACGGCATCCTTTTATGCTCTGGCGCTCTGTACGGGAGGACTCTTCATCGGTGCGATTCTTCCTGCGAACGCCATCCACACCGCTTTTCCGCTCCCACACCCCATGAGCGGTGTCATCCTCGCCATTCTGACAGGACTTGTCATTCTCGGAGGAGTTACCAGCATCAACCAGGCCTGTGAAAAGCTCGTTCCTGCCGTGATGATTCTCTTCACAGCAGGTTGTATCGGCATTCTCTGGATTCACCGCACATTTCTCGGCGAAACCCTGCGCTGCATTTTCACAGAAGCCTTCGATTTTCGTGCCGCTGCAGGTGGGTTGCTGGGCAGCACTGCAATGAGTGCCATGCGTGCAGGAATTGCCAGAGGCGTTTTTTCAAACGAAGCCGGTATGGGAACAGCTGCTGTCACCATCGGCACATTGAAAGCAGGGGATGCCCACAAACGTGCTATGGTCAGCGCCAGTGCCGTATTCTGGGACACCGTCGTTTTCTGCGGCTTGACAGGACTGAGTTTTTCCGTCGCCGCTACCGCCGTCCCCGGGATTCTGACCCTGCAGGACGGCACGGCTTTCAGCCTTGCCGCATTTTCGGTTCTTCCGCTGGGAGAGCCGATTCTCAGGCTTTGCATGGCGGTTCTGGGATTTTGCTGCATGATCGGCTGGAACTATGTCGGCGGTCGCGGGTTTGAATATCTTTGGCCAAAGGGCGGGAAAATATACTGCGTATTCTGGTGTGTCGGTATCCTGCTGGGCACTCTCATACAAGCTCCCGCAATCTGGACGGTTTCGGATCTGCTCAATGTCTGTATTATTCTTCCCAGTCTTTTTGCGATTCTTCTCTATCTGCGCAAATGAGATTTTAGCAGATAAGCTTGATTTTGTATTATAAGCCCATTCAATCATTGTTGCACCACATATTTTTATTTATTATGCTTCAAATAAGTCACATTTACAACACACTATATTCATATTTCTATGATTTGCATCCGTTATAATACAAGCAAGCAAATCCGACAATATTCTTTCACATCACATAAGAAAGGAATCCTGAAACTATGCCGAAGAAAGCATTGATTATTGAAGACGACGCCAATATCCGCGAACTGCTCCGGCTGTATCTTGAGAAAGACGGCTTTGAAGTGTTCGGCGTTTCCGACGGCAGCAACGGCCTCCGTGAATTCAAGCGTGTCGAGCCCGATCTGGTCATGCTCGACATCATGTTGCCCGTGATGGACGGCTGGCAGGTCTGCCGCGAGATCCGCCGTGATTCCAGCACCCCCATCATCATGCTGACTGCCAAGGGTGAAACCTCCGACAAGATCACCGGCCTCGAAATGGGCGCCGACGACTACATCGTGAAGCCGCTTGAGATGAAGGAAGTCATCGCCCGCGTCCACGCTGTTATGCGCCGCTATGCGCCCGAATCCGTCACCTCCAAGCGTCTGGTTTTTGATGGCCTGCTCATCGACATGGAAGCTTACGAGATGACCGTCAACGGCAAGAAAGTCGATACGCCGCCCAAGGAGATTGAGCTTCTTTATTTTCTTGCCTCCAATCCCAACCGCGTGTTCACCCGTTCTCAGCTTCTCGACGAAGTCTGGGGTTTTGATTACTTCGGCGACACCCGAACCATCGACGTTCACGTCAAGCGTCTGCGTGAAAAACTGGAAGGTGTCAGCGAAGAGTGGAGCGTTGCCACAGTCTGGGGCGTCGGTTACAAGTTTGAACTGCGCCGTAATCTGTAAGCTATGAAAAGCATCTTCTGGCGGTATCTGACTGCCACGGTTGCACTGCTCATGCTCAGTTTCAGTCTGTTCAGCACCGCATTTCTATGGCTGAGCTACAATTACTCGCTGGATCATGCCCGCACGCAGCTTGAAACAGACGCCGCAAACGCTGCGGCGCTTACATCCCTGTATCTGGAAAAGGCACACGACCCCATTATGCAGCAGCTCTATTACAGAACCCTGCCGCTGATGGTGGAGAACGATTCCAGCATCATCATTGCAAACCCCAACGGACTTCTGCTGTTTTACGCCGATGCGGAAAGTATCCGTCTCGGCTCATTTGAAACCGTGGATTCCACCGCTGTCAGCGAGACTATCTCCAAAGGCGTTTATTTCGGTGTCGGCAATTTCGGCGGTACCTATGATCTTCCGCACTATACCTACGGAATTCCCGTCGTCAATGCTTTCGGAGCCGTGTCGTGCATCATCTTTACATCGATGCCCGCTGCCGATACGCTGACGCAAATGGAAGACCTTCAGCGTGTCCTTCTTTCCACCGGTGTACTCATTCTGGTTTTATCCATCGTCGTATCTTATTTCATTGCTCAGAGCATCTCAAAGCCGATCAAGCGCATGATCAAGGCAACCAGTTCCTATGCCAAGGGCGACTTCTCCGTTAAAGTTCCCGAAGGACGTGACGATGAAATCGGCAATCTTGCCAGCGCTATCAACAAAATGGCAACTTCGCTTGACAAGCTCGATGAGCTGCGCTCCACTTTCATTGCAAACGTATCCCATGAGCTGAAAACACCCATGACCACCATCACGGGCTTTGTCGACGGCATTCTCGACGGTACTATTCCCCCTGAGCGTCAGGAGGAATATCTCCGCCGCATCAGTGCTGATACCCGCAGACTCTCCAGACTGGTCGTACGTATGCTGCAGGCCAGCCGTATCGAATCAGGACAGGTGCAGATTCATCCCATGCGTTTTAATTTCTGCGAGACCGTGCGCCAGACCATCCTGGGCTTTGAACAGGTTCTGCAGGAAAAGAACATCAACGTCGAGATCGAATTTGAGCAGGACGATATGTACGTCATGGCCGACCAGGATAATATCATTCAGGTTGTGTTCAATCTCACAGACAACGCCTGCAAGTTCATCAAGCCTCATGGAAACCTTGCCATCAGCGTTTCCCGTTCCGGCAACAAACTCATCACAACCATCGCCAATACCGGCGATACGATTCCTGCCGAACGGATTCCGTTTCTGTTTGATCGTTTCTACAAAGCAGATGAATCCCGAGGAAAGGATAAAAACGGTGCCGGACTGGGACTGTTTATCGTTAAATCCATTCTGAGTATGCATGGCGAAGACATTCACGTTGAGAGCGAAAACGATCTGACCAAATTTACCTTCACCCTTCCCGCCGTAGACTGATCCGGTCTTCGGTTACACAGGAGAATCATATGCCATCCAATTATCGTCCCGAGGATAACACCCCGTCCGACTTCGGCACTCAAGACAGCCGCACAACCACATCCGATTCCTCCGCTGCCGGAAGCGACAGCCCCCGCTATAATCCCTACGTGTCCGATCCGCAGGACTACACGTATTATCCGCCGCAGTCCTATCGCAGCGTACCGCGCCGCAGTTCCCGAAAGCTGATCGTTCTTTTATGCATCTTCAGCGGGCTGATCATCTTTTCAATCGGCGTTGTCGGCAGCTATATTCTGCTGCATTACAGTGCTGCCCATCGTCTCGGTCTCATGAGCCCGCCAAACGTGCCGCCTGTTGGAACCACCGCAGCTCCCGCAGCCACCACGGCTGTTACCACACGTTTTGTCCCCGTCGAGAATCCGCCCACAATTGTGATCGAGGAATCTCCCATCGAGCCTGAGCCCGAGCCGGTATATGATGAAACCGGCCGTCAGGTTCTGAGCATCCCACAGATTGTCGCCAAAGCAAAGCCTTCCGTGGTCGGCGTTCTTTCCTATCGCCAGACGGATACCAGCGAAGCTTCCAGTCTCGGTTCCGGCATCATCATGTCGGAAGACGGATTTATTCTGACAAATGCGCATGTTGTCACCGGCGGTGTTCGCTTCCAGATCATTCTGGACGATTCCGTGGAACACGATGCCGAGCTGATCGGCTATGATGAAAAGTCTGATATCGCCATCATGAAGATCGATGCCGAAGGTCTCACCCCAGCCGAGTTTGGCGATTCGGATGCCCTGATCGTGGGCGATATTGCGGTAGCAATCGGCAATCCGACCAGCCTGGATCTGGCCGGCACCGTGACTTCCGGAATCATTTCAGCCCGTGACCGTGAAATCGTCGTGGATTCCAGCGGCAATATGCTCAAGCTTATCCAGACCGACGCTGCCATCAATCCAGGAAATTCCGGCGGACCCCTGCTCAACAAATACGGTCAGGTCATCGGCATCAATACCATCAAGATGAATTCCAGCTATTACGAGGGCCTGTGCTTTGCCATTCCGACCAATGTGTTCAAGCCCATCGTTGACGAGCTCTTCGCCAAAGGATACGTCAGCGGCTATCCCAGTATCGGTATTTCCGGTGCATCGGTTACGTATACCGATCAGGCTTACGGCATGCCGGCAGGTGTATTTGTTTCCATCGTCAACGAAAAGAGCGATGCATTTGCAAAGGGTATTGTGCCCGGCGACATCATCACGCACGTCAACGGTGAGCCTGTGACCTCGGTTTCTGACATCAATATCATCAAGAACGGCTTCGGCGTCGGAGACAGTCTTACTCTGACTATCTTCCGTAATTCCGAAACCTTTGATGTCGAAATCACGCTCGTAGATACCAACGATCTGAATTAACCTCAGCCGGGGGAGAGCAGAGTCTCTCTTCCGGTTTTCACTTCATTTAGCACCAGATATTAACGCTTTTATTTTACCTGCTCCTCCGTTATAATGTTTTTATAACACCACCGCGGAGGAATCACTATGGTAATCGAAAAACTCGGCGACGACCGGCTGATCATGTCGCTTGATGACCCGGTGCAGGATGCCGATGAACTAAACAGACTTGGACTGGCGGCATTGAATCTGATGAACATTCCAGTCCCCGATCATCTGGATCTGGAATCCTTTGTCGCAGGTCGGGAAACACTTATTTTTCTTCATTGTGAGAGATTGCGTTACTGGAAATTCACCTCACTTTCCAATCTGCTGCATGCAGCCCGCCGCCTTTTATCCCCCAATCGCATATTTTTCTACAGTGAAGCAGGGGAGTGGTACATAGCATCCCCGGAGCATGATATCCTGCGTCAATTCGCCGAGCCCTGTCCTGACCCCAGCCATACAGGCTGCCGTTTGGAATTACCGGCAAAACTGTTCAAAAGAAGAGAGGACGATCTCAATGAATCATGAACACTGGATGCGTCTGGCGCTTGCGGAGGCCGGGAAATGTGCTGATTCGGGAGATATTCCCGTTGGATGCGTGATTGTATGTCACGACGAAGCCATCGCATTCGGGCACAATCGCCGCGAGGCAGATCAAAGTGCATTGGGGCACGCCGAAATGATGGCGATTGGCGCCGCGTGCAGGAAACTGGGGAGTTGGCGTCTCTCGGACTGCGATATGTACGTCACGCTGGAGCCCTGCCCCATGTGCGCAGGAGCTATACTCAACGCAAGGATCCGTCATCTGTACTTTGGCGCGGAAGAAGTCCAGACCGGCTCCTGCGGAAGCGTCATCAATCTATTTGAAGAGCCGTATCCGTTTCACACTGCCGTTTCAGGCGGTATTCTGGAGCAGGAATGTGCGGCTGTTCTCCGTGCATTTTTTGAAAACCTTCGGCAGGCAGACGATTCTGTCTGAACACGCTTGCGTTTTTCTTTGCACCGGCTGTGTATTTCATCAAAAACACCCGGCATGGTTGCAATTGATGATTGACAAATGCCGCAAAGTTTGCGATAATACTGCATGAAAGGACGCTCTGTGGAATCGAAGTCAGCCCGGGGCGATTAGCTTCATGGAAACTGTCACTACCAAGGGAAAAGGCGTCGGCCTTTCAGAAATCATTCACGAGTTTAATCTTGAGGTGCTGGTTGCTTCCACCAACATCGAAAAGATTGTCATTGATTCGGACGATATCAACCGCCCGGGTCTGCAGCTTGCCGGATTCTTCGATCATTTCGATGCCAAAAACCTGCAGATTGTCGGACGTACCGAGGTTACGTTCCTTGATCGGTTTACCCCGGAGCGCCGAGAGGCGGCCTTTGACAATCTCTTCAGCCGCGGGATTCCTGCGCTCATCTACAGCCGCAGTATCGAACCCCATCCCGAATGTCTGGAAATGGCACGCAAGCACGACATCACGGTTCTGCGCTCGCCCGAATGGACCAGTACGCTCACCTCTGATATGCTGACCACGCTGCGCGTGTGGCTTGCCCCCCGTGTTACCCGTCATGGCGTTCTCGTCGAGATCTATGGTGAAGGTATTCTTATCCTAGGTGACAGCGGCATCGGCAAGAGTGAAACCGCCATTGAGCTGGTCAAGCGCGGTCATCGTTTGATCGCTGACGATGCAGTTGAAATCAAGAAAGTCTCCAACCATACGCTGGTTGGTGCCGCGCCCGAGGTTATCCGACACTATATCGAACTGCGCGGCATCGGTGTCATCGATGTACGCCGCATCTTCGGTATGGGTGCCGTCAAGTCAACGGAGCGCATTGATCTGGTGGTTAACCTTGAACTCTGGCGTGAAGGCAAGCTCTATGACCGCATGGGTATGGAGCAGGATACAATGGAAATCATGGACATCACGCTGCCCATGCTGACCATCCCCGTCAAGCCCGGCCGTAATCTGGCCGTTATCCTTGAAGTTGCCGCCATGAATAACCGCGACCGCAAAATGGGATTTAACCATGCAAACGAACTCGTTGCCCGCATGAACGACGCATTCGGAAACTGATGATATTCTGAATTCATTACAGAAAGGATCTGTGCATATGTATTATATTGGTATTGATCTGGGCGGAACCAACATCGCCGCCGGTATTGTTGACGAGAACTGCAACATCGTCCTCAAAGGCAGCGTTCCCACCGAAGGCAAGCGTCCCGTTGAAGAGATCATCACTGATATGGTGAAACTTTCCCGTGATCTGACTGCTCAGGCCGGTATTCCCGAAACCGAGATTGCCGGTATCGGTATCGGTATTCCCGGTTCCATCGACAAGGAAACCGGTTCTGTTCTGTATACCTGTAATCTTCCCTTCAACCGCACTCCCATCGAGAAGATCATGCGCAGCCAGTGGGATGTTCCCGTGTGGCTTGACAATGACGCCAACGTTGCCGCACTCGGCGAGGTTTATGCCGGATGCGCCAAGGGCTGCCGTCATGCAGTTATGATCACCCTGGGCACCGGTGTCGGCGGTGGTCTGGTTATCGACCGCAAGATCTATGCCGGTTTCAACGACAATGGCGCCGAAATCGGTCATATTGTCATCGAGAAGGACGGTCGTCCCTGTACCTGCGGCCGCAACGGCTGCTGGGAGCGCTATGCTTCCGTTACCGGTCTGATCATGGATACCAAGGCTGCCATGGATGAGCATCCTGAAAGCCTGATGTGGAAGCTCGAGAACGGCACCACCGATCACGTCAGCGGCAAAACTGCGTTCATCGCCGCCAAGCAGGGTGATCCCGTTGCTCAGCAGGTTGTCAAGCAGTATTGTGACTATATCGCCATCGGTATCACCAACATGATCAATATCTTCCAGCCTGAAGTGCTCTGCATCGGCGGCGCCATCAGCAAGGAAGGCGAGTATCTGCTGGCTCCCATCCGCGAATTTGTTGAGCGTGAGCGCTTCACTCGTTACTGCGCTCAGACTGAGCTCAAGATCGCAACCCTCGGCAATGACGCCGGTATCATCGGCGCAGCCATGCTCGGCAAGGCCGAATAAGATTCATCTCATCATCTGCCCTGCGGCAGTCTTTCGCTGCCGCAGGGTTTTCTGTGCTATCGGCGAAAGGAGTCGCACATGAATACATTCCTCACCACACTCAAAGACATCCTTCCCGGCATTCGTATTCTCGAAAACGAGCCGCTGTCACGTCATACCTCATTTCGCATCGGCGGTCCTGCCAAGGCGCTTCTTTGTCCTGAAAAAGCTGCCGATATTCCTTCTATTCTGCGCAGCGCAGCCGATTGCGGAGAAAAGCTGTACATTCTTGGCAACGGCACCAACCTTCTGGTGTCTGATGCCGGTGTTGATGCCTATGTTCTCAAGACAATGACAACTGCGGGAGATATCTCCATCACCGATGGCGTATTGGAGGCGGAAGCCGGATGCACCCTCGCCCGTATTGCCGTTGAAGCACAGAAAAATGCCCTGACCGGACTGGAATTTGCCCATGGTATCCCCGGCAGCGTGGGCGGTGCCGTTGTCATGAACGCCGGCGCATACGGCGGCGAAATCTCGCAGGTGCTCATTGACAGTACTTACTGTACTCCCGACGGCTGCGTTATCACGCTGCCTGCCTCCAGACATGATTTCGGTTATCGTCACAGTTTCTTCACCGATCATCCCGATTTCGTGGTCATCAGCGCTCGTTTTCAGCTGCAAAACGGTGCCCGTGCCGAGATCCGCAAACGCATGGATGATCTTTCCCTCAAGCGCAGCGGCTCCCAGCCGCTGGATAAACCCAGTGCAGGCAGCGTCTTTAAGCGCCCGGTGGGGTATTATGCCGGAAAGCTGGTGGAAGACTGCGGCCTGAAGGGCTATTCTGTCGGAGGAGCGCAGGTTTCACCCAAGCACGCCGGATTCATCGTCAATAACGGCAGCGCCACCTGTGACGACGTACGCCGTCTGGTTGCGCATATCCAGAAAACGGTTCTGGATCGCTTCGGCGTGGAGCTTGAGTGCGAGATCCGTTACTGGGGGGAGTAGGCCATGAACCTGCCATCCTTTACTGCCACCGTCAAGGAGCAGATATGTCGGATTCCACTTGACAAACGCTGCGATACACTGGCGGAAGTATATGGTTTTCTGATGTTTGCCACGGCCTTTCACAGCACGGAAATCCGCCATATGACCGAACAGAATGCCATTGCCCGACGCATTCAGCAGCTTTTCCGTCAGGCTTTCGGCATTCGGATCATGCCGCGCAACGACACAAATATCAACGCAAAGAAACTGGTTTTTCAAATTGAAGACACCGACGAGATCCGTCGTATTTTCAACACCTTCGGTCTGGAACCCGAACGTTCCTCTTCCATGCGCCTCAACCGGGCTGTGCTGGAGGAGGACTGCTGCCGCTGCGCGTTTCTGCGCGGTGCATTTCTTGCCAGCGGATCCGTGGCCGATCCGTCCAAGCGCTATCATCTTGAGCTTGTGACGCCCCATCTGAACCTGAGCCGCGAGTTCATGTCTCTTCTGCAGGAAATGGAGCTGGAACCCAAGGTTACCACCCGGAAGGCCAATTACGTCATCTATTTCAAATTCAGCGAACGAATCGAGAACTTTCTCACGCTCATCGGCGCTTCAAACTGTGCTCTGCAGATCATGGCTGCCAAGGTGGAGAAGGAAGTGCGCAACCAGATCAACCGCCAGGTTAACTGCGAAGCTGCCAATATTTCCAAAACCGTCTCTGCCGCCGGTGCGCAGATTGATGCCATCAGATCGCTGGAAAACGTCCTGCCCGAACTCTCGGAGGAGCTTCAGATAGTCGCCCGTGCGCGCCTGGAGTATCCCGATTATTCACTCACAGCACTTGCCGAAACCTTTGATCCTCCCATGCGCCGCGCAACGCTCAACTATCGCCTGCAGCGGCTTATCTCCATCGCGAATGAGAAGCAGAACCCTGAAAGGAGCTCGTCATGAGGGATTTTGTCCATCTTCATCTGCATACGGAATACAGTCTTCTCGACGGCGCCTGCCGCATCTCCGAAATGATGAGCCGCGTGGCAGAGCTTGGCCAAAAAGCCGTTGCGATCACCGATCATGGCGTCATGTACGGCGTAATCGATTTCTATCGCGCTGCCAAAAAGGCCGGCGTCAAGCCGATCATCGGATGCGAAGTTTATGTCGCTCCGCGTTCCCGGTTCGACCGAGAACGCGACGCCGATGCAAGAGCCTCGCATCTGATTTTGCTGGCTGAAAACCAGGTCGGATATCAGAATCTGATCTTTATTGTCAGCGCAGGCTTCACAGAAGGCTTTTACGGTAAGCCCCGTGTGGATATGCAGCTTCTTCGCGAACATTCCGCGGGTCTCATTGCCTGCTCTGCCTGTCTTTCCGGTCAGGTATCAAAGCTGCTTATCCAGAACAACTACGACGCTGCCCGTGAAATGGCGCTGGAACTCAACGGAATTTTCGGCCAGGATAATTTCTTTATTGAACTGCAGGATCATCATCTTCCCGAAGAACCCGAGGTCAACCGCGGTCTGCGCCGCATCGCCATGGAAACCGGTATTCCCATGGTGGTGACCAATGATGTGCATTATCTCAACCGTGAGGATGCGCAGATTCAGGATGTGCTCATGTGCATTCAGACAGGCAAGACTGTGGATGACACCGACCGTATGCGGTTTGATACTGAAGAGCTGTATCTCAAGAGCGCCGATGAAATGGAAGAGCTTTTCCCGGATCTCCCCGAAGCTTTTGAAAACACAGTGCGTATTGCCGAGCGCTGCAATGTGGAATTCGAATTCGGTCACTATCATCTGCCGGACTATCCGCTGCCCGAAGGCGTCGATCACTATGAATACCTTTGCGAGCTGACCTGGAAAGGCTTCAAGCGTCGCTACCCCGATGAACCCGAAAACTATAAAGAGCGTATTGAATACGAACTCAAGCTCATCCGTCAGATGGGCTTTGTTGACTTTTTCCTGATTACCCAGGACTTCATCAACTACGCCAAGGATCACGGTATCGCAGTCGGTCCCGGTCGTGGTTCAGCCGCCGGCAGCATGGTAGCCTACTGCCTCAATATCACTGAGGTGGATTCCATCCATTACGCCTGCTACTTTGACCGATTCCTCAATCCTGAACGTGTCAGTATGCCCGATATCGATGTTGACTTCTGTTATGTGCGTCGTCAGGAAGTTATCGACTACGTTATCCGCAAGTACGGCTCCGACCATGTGGCGCAGATTGTTACCTTCGGTACCATGGCTGCCCGCGGTGTTATCCGTGACGTCGGACGTGTGCTCAACATCAGTTATGCCGATACAGATGCCATTGCAAAACTCGTTCCCAATGAACTCCATATGACCCTCAAGCGTGCACTGGAAGTTTCACCGCAGCTTCGTGAGCGCTACGAAAGTGACGAGGCAACCAGACGTCTCATCGACACTGCCAAGCGTCTGGAAGGTATGCCTCGTCATGCATCCACTCATGCCGCCGGTATGCTCGTCACTTCAAAGCCGGTGCACGAATATGTCCCGCTGGCCAAAAACGACGACGTCATTGTCACCCAGTTCGGTATGGTGACGCTGGAGGAACTGGGGCTTTTGAAAGTTGACTTCCTCGGGCTTCGAAACGTTACGGTCATTCAGGATGCCGAGCGCATGGCAAGACTCCACGATCCCGACTTTTCCATCAACAAAGCACCTTTCAATGACGAAAAAACCTTCAAGATGCTGTGTGAGGGCAAAACCCAGGGCGTTTTCCAGCTTGAAAGCGCCGGTATGATCAATGTCATCACCCAGCTCCAGCCAACCTCCCTTGAAGATATTTCTGCCGTAATCGCACTCTATCGTCCCGGCCCCATGGATTCCATCCCAACCTATATCCAGAACCGCCACCATCCTGAAAACATCCGCTATAAACATCCGATGCTGGAAGATATTCTCAAGGTCACCTACGGCTGTATTGTCTATCAGGAACAGGTCATGGAAATCTTTCGAAAGCTCGCCGGATATTCCCTGGGACGCGCCGACATTGTGCGACGGGCCATGTCCAAGAAAAAGTATGATGTTCTGGAAAAAGAACGGGTAAACTTTGTCCACGGCAACGAAGAACTGCATATTGACGGCGCGGTGAATCGCGGTGTCGATGAAAAGACGGCCAACGAGATCTTCGATGAAATGCAGGACTTCGCAAACTACGCCTTCAATAAGGCTCACACCGTCTGTTACGCGATCATCTGCTATCAGACGGCCTATCTCAAAGCACATTATCCCCGTGAATACATGGCCGCACTCCTCACTTCCATCCTTGATGACAGCGGCAAGGTCTCCGGCTACATTGCCGAATGCCGCGCTATGGGCATTTCCGTTCTGCCGCCGGATGTGAATGAATCCGGTGACGGGTTCACAGTTTCCGCCGCAAACATCCGATTCGGTCTGGGTGCACTCAAAAATGTCGGTCACGGGTTCGTTGCAAAGCTCATTGCAGAACGGCAGACAAGCGGTCCTTTCTTAACCTTCCAGTCCTTCTGTGAAAGAATGGCAGGGGAGCTCAACCGCCGGATGCTGGAAAGTCTTGTACGTGCCGGTGCCTTTGACAGTCTCGGCATTCGCCGTTCCCAGCTTCTGGCCGTCTACGATCGTGTTCTGGAAGGTGTCACCGGTGACATGAAGCGTAATATCGAAGGGCAGCTTGATATGTTCTCACTCTTTCAGGAGGACGATCAGTCTGGTCCCGCCGAAACCGATTTTCCCAACATTCCGGAACTTCCGAGATCTGAGCTCCTGCGCAATGAAAAAGAAGTGGCGGGACTCTATCTTTCCGGTCATCCGCTTGAGGATTACACCGATATTCTGCGCCAGATCCATGTAGAACCGCTCAGCCAGGTTCTCGAAGCCTTCGGTGAAGGTTCCGGCGTATATCAGGACGGCCAGACCGTCAAGTTCGCCGGCATGATCTCGTCCGTACGAACCAAAACCACCAAGAGTAATTCTGTCATGGCCTATGTAGTGCTGGAAGATCTGGGCGGCAGTATTGAAATGCTGGTTTTTTCCAAGCTTCTCAGCTCCGCAAATCAGCTTTTCAAAGAGGGGACTCCCGTTATTGTACGCGGACGCCTCAGCGGACGTGAGGATGAAGAGCCCAAGCTTCTCTGTGACGAAATCGGGCCGCTGACAGCTGACGGAAAGACTCTTTACGGCTATTCTGCCGGTAATCAGCAGTCTGAGCGCGCCAGACAGGCACCGGTACAACAGGTTACCGAGGAAGCTGTTCCCCGTAAGATCTTCCTGCGCTTTACCGACGATAACCGTCATCTTTTTGACCGTACCATGGCGCTGCTGCGTGTATTCCACGGCACGATTCAGGTAAGGCTCTATGACGCCGCCACCAAACAGTATACCGACGCCGGTCCTGCCCAGTATGTCATGGCCAGTCCTGTCCTGTACCGAGCACTTCGCGAGCTTCTTGGAGATGACAACGTGGTTCTTCAATGATTTCAAGAAATTTCCGCATGAATTTCTTGCTATTGAGCACCATTTGTGGTATACTAAACTATCGAGTATTGTCCCATTATTTTCCCGACTGAAAAAAGGAGGAGCTAAAGCAAAATGGCCGAACAGAAAGACTTTGCCTCCATCGGCGATATCCGCATTTCCGAAGATGTAATCGCATCCATTGCTGCCCTCGCTGTTGCTGAACTCGACGGCGTCACACTGGTTCCCGCTATCACCGCTACCGATCTGCGCGAGATCATCGGCAAGACCCGTCTCAACCGCGGCATTCGTGTCCGTATTGCCGATACCGGCATCACGCTGGATGTCCAGATTACCGTGCGCTACGGTCTTGTGGTTTCTGAACTTGCCCGCAAGGTTCAGGAAAGTGTATCCAATGCGGTGGAATCCATGACCGCCCTTCACGTGGATGCTGTCAACGTCAACGTGGCCGGCATTGAAACGGAGCAGAAGGCATGAGCAGAAAAACAGCACGTGAACTGGCCCTGCGGCTTCTGTACGCCACAGATGTGACCGGTTATTCCAGCACCATTCCGTTTGATGAGCAGCTCAGCGCTGCCAATTTCACCACGCTCAAGGATGAGGACGAGCTGTACAAGTCCGTTCCCAGCGACGACGAGCGTCTTTACATCCACAAACTGCTCACCGGCGTGCGTGAACGTCAGACTGAGCTGGATCTCTACATCCAGCAGTATGCCATCGGCTGGCAGTTTGGCCGTATTTCCCGCATCAGTATCTGCATTCTCAGAATCTCGCTTTTCGAGATTCTTTACATGGACGACATTCCCAACGCTTCTTCCATCAATGAGGCCGTTGAGTTTGCCAAAAATTATGACAGTCCCGAAGCCGGTTCCTTCGTCAACGGTATTCTGGGCAGTTTTGTCCGCAAAGAGCTCAAGAACTGATGACGCAGTATCTAGGCTTTGATACCAGCAATTACCGCACGTCGCTTGCCTATCTGGACACCTGCAGCGGCGAGCACCTGATCACCGGCGAATTGCTCCCGGTAGCTCTGGGGGAGAAGGGTCTGCGTCAGAGTGATGCCCTCTTTGCCCACACCAAAGCGCTGCCCGTTTTGTCACGGCGTCAGTTTGATACCCTTGGAACCCGTGAATACCGCGCAGTCGGTGTTTCATCACGTCCACGTTCACTGCCGGACTCCTATATGCCCTGTTTTCTGGCAGGCATGAGCGCAGCACATGTGCTTGGTGATGCAGCAGGGCTTCCGGTACATGAGTTTTCGCATCAGCAGGGTCATCTTGCCTCCGCCGCATTCGGCGCCAAAAGGCTGGATCTGCTGCACTCTCCTTTTCTTGCCTGGCATCTTTCCGGCGGTACGACAGAACTTCTGCTCGTCGAACCGGATGAACATGAAATCATCCGCGAAACCCTCATCGGCGGTACCACCGATATCTCTGCCGGGCAGCTGATTGATCGTACCGGCGTTATGCTCGGACTCGGATTTCCGTCCGGGCCGGAGCTCGAGAAGCTGGCTGACCAGAGTACGCTTACGAAAGGTTTCGCCGTCAAGGTATCTGATCGTCGTTTTTCACTTTCAGGCGTTGAAAATCAGGTGAAATCCCGTATCGAAGCAGGGGAGATCCCTGCCGATATCGCGCGGTATGCAATTCTCACAGTTCTGCGTGCCGTGCTCAAAGCAACACAGCAGGGACTTGAGATGTACCCTGGGCTTCCGGTTCTTTGTGCCGGCGGCGTCATGAGCAATCGCCTGATTCAGCAGGAAATGCATCGCACTTTCCGCGCCTGTTTTGCCCCTGCCCAATACGCATCCGACAACGCTCTTGGCGTTGCAATTCTGGCCGCAATCCGTGAGGAGGGATTTGAGTGGACGGACAGGCTGTTCTGACTGTCAGCCAGCTAACCCAGCATGTCAAAGGTGTGCTGGAAATGGATCCGATCCTCTGTGACATCTATGTCTCAGGTGAGATATCCAACTGCAAAATCCATTCTTCCGGTCACATTTATCTGACGCTGAAAGATAATGATGCGGTTTTACGTGCTGTCATGTTTCGCGGTGAGGCACACAAGCTTCCTTTCCGGCCTGAAGACGGCATGAAAGTAATCGCTCACGGTCGTGTCAGCGTATTTCCCGGTGCCGGACAGCATCAGCTCTACATTGATGCGCTGCAGCCTGACGGCATAGGTGCGCTGTATATGGCCTACGAGCAGCTCAAAGAACGTCTCGGAAAAGAAGGCCTCTTTGATCCGGCTCACAAAAAGCCGCTGCCCGCGTATCCCCGCCGGATTGCACTGGTTACATCTCCGACTGGTGCTGCCGTGCGCGATATGCTGCGCATTCTGCGTGCACGCTATCCGCTGTGCCGCATCCGGATCTATCCCGTCCGTGTCCAGGGTCCTGAAGCACCTGCCGAAATCTGCGAGGGAATCCGATTTGTCAACCATTACCGTCTTGCGGATCTCATCATCACAGGCCGCGGTGGTGGTTCCCTTGAGGATCTCTGGGCATTCAACGACGAGGAAGTTGCCCGTACCATCTACGATTCCGATATTCCTGTGATTTCCGCAGTCGGTCATGAACCTGACTTCACCATCGCCGACTTCGTCGCCGATATGCGTGCTGCGACGCCTTCGAATGCTGCCGAGCTTGCGGTTCCCGATCAGACAGAACTGCTGGCAGCACTGTCCACTGATAAAACCCGCCTCGTGCGCAGCATGAACAATCAGCTCACTCAACACAGCGCCAAACTCAAAACCCTTGCCGCCTCGCGTGTTTTGCAAAATCCTGAGAATACGCTGCAGGATCGCCGTATGGCGCTTGCCTATACCACGGATCGTCTTGCTGCAGCCATGAACAGACGTATCACCCGTGATCGTGAGCAGTATCTTGCACTGACCGCATCGCTGGAAGCCATGAACCCCATGAAGGTTCTTTCCCGCGGCTATGCCATGGCGCAGGCTCAGGACGGCTCCATTCTTACCGACTCCGAGCAGATCTGTGACGGAGAACATCTCACCCTTTCCCTTTATCATGGCAGGCTGCACTGTCAGGTACTGGAACATGAAAACACACCGGAGGAAACTTCACATGAGTGAAGAAAAGATGAGCTTTGAACAGGCGATGGTTCGCCTTGAAGAGATCGTACGTTCTCTGGAACGCGGCGATGCCCCACTTGATCAGTCTCTTGCACTTTTCGAGGAAGGCACTTCTCTGGTGCGTTTGTGCACCACTGCCCTTGAACAGGCACAGCAGCGCGTCACGATTCTGCTCAAGCAGGATGACGGCCGCGTAACGGAACAGATTTTTGACGGAGGCAGCGCAGATGGATCATCAGAATCGGTTTGACGCCTATGTGAGTGATATTCAGCAGGCACTGGATAAGTATCTGCCGGAGGTTGATGTGCCGCAGAAGAAGGTCCAGGATGCCATGCGCTACAGTCTCCTGACGCCCGGTAAACGCATCCGCTCGATGCTGACGCTGGAATTTTGCCGTGTCAGCGGAGCAGATCCCTCCCTTGCGATGCCGTTTGCCTGCGCGCTTGAAATGATTCACTGTTATTCTTTGGTGCATGACGATCTGCCTTGCATGGATAACGATGATTTTCGCCGCGGCCTGCCGACCAATCACAAAGTATACGGTGAAGACTTCGCCGTTCTCGCCGGTGACGGTTTGCTGACCCATGCGTTTGATACTGCCTTAAAGGCTTCTTCCCGTCTGCCAGCAGCACAGGTTCTCGACGGCCTGCGTACCCTTTCCGAGGCTGCCGGTGTCAACGGTATGCTCGGCGGTCAAGCTATTGATGTGGAAAACGACGGCCATCTGGCCAATCTTGACGCTCTCTGTCATATGTACGCGCTCAAAACCGGCGCTTTGATTAAAGCTGCGGGGCGTCTGGGCTGTATCGCAGCAGGTGCTGACGAGGAGCGTGTAAAAGCTGCTGAGCTTTATACTGCCTCCGTTGGACTAGCGTTCCAGATCCGTGATGATCTGCTGGATCTGGAAGGGGACGAGGCCATTGGTAAAACAACATATCCCCGTTGTGTCGGTGTGGAAGAGGCTCAGCGCAAGATTGATGAGCTGACCGTGACTGCCTGCCGCGCTGCGGAACACTTTGATGACCCCAGCTTTCTTGTCTGGCTTGCCAAAAAGCTTGCCGGACGCAACGTGTAACAGGAGGCTGCTGCATTTTGATTTGGAATAATCGTATGCTCCTGGCAGCCTGCATTTCCTGGGCTGCTGCACAGCTTATCAAGTTTTTTATCGAGCTGATCAGATACAAAAAAATAGATTTTACCCGCTTATTTGGCTCCGGAGGTATGCCCAGTTCTCATACTTCCTTCACAATCGCGCTCGTAACCTCCGTAGGCAAATATGAAGGCTATGCTTCTTCCATATTTGCTGTTGCCGCCTGTCTGGCGCTTGTCACCATGTATGACGCAGCCGGCGTTCGCCGTGCAGCCGGTCAGCATGCAGAGATTCTCAATTACATGATGGATCACTGGAAGAACGCTCCCGAACTGTTTGAAAACGATCTCAAAGAGCTGCTTGGTCATACGCCGATTGAGGTTCTTGGCGGTCTTCTTCTGGGTATCGCGGTTGGTCTGATTGTCTGACCGGAAAGGAATCACAATCATGCCCGGAAAACTCGACATTCTGGATACAACCCTGCGTGATGGAGCACAGGGGCGCGGTATTTCATTCTCAATCGAAGATAAGCGCAACATCGCCTATGCGCTCGACTCTCTCGGTATCGGATTGATCGAACTTGGAAATCCGATTGCTTCCCCTCGGGAAGCTGACGGCTTTTCACAGCTTTGTAAGCTGCCGCTCACACAGGCAAAGCTCTGTGCATTCGGCAGCACACGCCGCCACAATCTCCGTGCAGAAGAGGATCCTGCGCTGCAGCAGCTGATTCACAGCGGCGCATCTCATGTTGTTCTTTTTGGCAAAGCCTGGCTTCTGCACGTACGCGAGGTTCTCGGTACAACCGCCGATGAAAATCTGCGCATGATTGCTGACAGCATTGAATGCTGCAAAAAACACGGTTTGCACGTCATTTTCGATGCCGAGCACTACTTTGACGGTGCACATGAGGATGCAGGATATGTGCGTGCCGTACTCGAGGCAGCACAAAGCGGCGGCGCGGATTGTTTGACATTATGCGACACCAACGGCGCCGCATCACCGGACGTGATTTATTCCCTTACCGAGGATGCTGTTGGTGCATTTCGCGCCCAGATTGGCATTCACTGTCATGATGACTGCGGCCTTGCTGTTGCTTCCTCTATGATGGCGGTTCGCGCCGGTGCTACCCATATACAGGGTACGCTTCTGGGATTTGGTGAGCGCTGCGGCAACGCAAATCTCAGCACGCTCATTCCCAACCTGCAGCTCAAATTCGGCTATCGCTGTATTCCCGATGACTGCATGGCAAAGCTTACCTACACCGCCGCCCGTGTTGCCGAAATCTCCAACATCACGCTGAACAAAAACCTGCCTTACGTCGGTTCCAATGCCTTTGCTCACAAGGCCGGTATGCATGCAGACGGCGTTTTAAAGAATCAGCGCTCCTTTGAACATGTGGATCCGGCGCTGGTGGGTAATTACCGACGCGTTGTGACCTCAGAAATGGCCGGACGCAGCGCAATTCTTCCCAAATTGCAGCAGCTTCGGCCCGGTCTTACCAAGGATTCGCCCGAAACAGCGGTTATCCTTGAGCAGATGAAGGCGCGCGAGCAGTACGGATATACATACGAAGGCGCGGAGGCCAGCTTTGAACTGCTGGTACGCCGCACAATCGGACTTTTCCGTCCGCATTTTAAGCTGCTTTTTTACCGTTCTCAGGGTGAATATCCCAGACACGAACTCAATCCCGCCACGGCTGTCGTCAAAATCCGTGTAGGTGATAAGGAAACGCTGGAAGCCGGAGAGGGGAACGGTCCTGTCAATGCACTGGACGTTGCACTGCGCCGCGCACTTGCCACTTTCTATCCCAATATCCGTGAGGCATTTCTGCGCGACTTTAAGGTTCGTGTACTCGATCCGGAAGCCGCAACGGCAGCCAATGTCCGTGTTCTGATGACCACCACTGACGGTAAACGCAGCTGGTCCACCATCGGCGTTGCCTCCGACGTACTGGAGGCAAGCTGCATTGCTCTGACCGATTCCATCGAATACAAGCTCATGCTGGACGAACAGGACGGCATTGCTATACTATCAAATGAAAGTGAGAAGGAACGATGAAGAAATATCCTGTCAGCGGTGTTTGTTCCCGCGCTGTATCTTTCGAAATCGAAAACGATATCATCACCAAGGCCGAATTTGACGGCGGCTGCAACGGCAACACACAAGGTGTCGCCCGTCTCGTGGAGGGTATGAATGTGCATGAAGCCATTCGCCGCCTGAAGGGTATCCGCTGCGGCTATAAAGATACTTCCTGCCCCGATCAGCTTGCCCGCGCACTTGAAAAAGCGATTGCTCAAGGCTAAATCCTGTTTTTTATACTTTAGAGATTGAAAGGAAATTGTCATGAAACGCACGACTGTCAAGGAACTTTTTGCGGATTCCGCTGCTTTTCTGAACACGGAAATCACCGTGGGCGGCTGGATCCGTACTGCCCGCGATTCCAAGAACTTTGGTTTTATCGAGCTCAATGACGGTTCTTACCTGAAGAACCTGCAGATCGTTCTGGACGGTACTCTTCCTGAGTACAATGAAGCTATCCACTATAACGTCGGTACCGCCATCATTGTCACCGGTATGCTCGTTGAGTCTCCCGGAGCCAAGCAGCCCTTCGAGCTCAAGGCGTCCAAGGTTGTTCTGGAAGGCGCCTCTGATCCCAGCTATCCGCTGCAGAAGAAGCGTCACTCTGTGGAGTTCATGCGTGAGATCGCCCATCTGCGTCCCCGTGCTAACCTCTACAATGCTGCTTTCCGTGTACGCTCTGAGGCTGCCTTTGCCCTGCACAGCTTCTTCCACGAGCGTGGCTTCGTCTATGCCCATACCCCCATCATCACCGCCAGCGACTGTGAAGGCGCCGGTGAGATGTTCCGCATCACCACGTTGGATCTTGAAAATCTGCCCCGTACCGAGGACGGCAAGATTGATTACAACGAAGATTTCTTCGGCAAGTCTGCCAATCTGACCGTTTCCGGCCAGCTCAATGCTGAAACCTTTGCTCTTGCTTTCGGCAAGACCTATACCTTCGGTCCCACCTTCCGTGCCGAGAAGTCCTACACCGGCCGTCACGCTGCCGAATTCTGGATGCTGGAGCCCGAAATTGCCTTTGCCGATCTCAACGACGATATGCAGCTGGCTGAGGATATGCTCAAGTATGTCATCCGCCACATCATGAAGAACTGCGCCCCCGAGCTTGAGTTCTTCAATCAGTTTGTCGACAAGGGCCTGCTGGAGCGCCTGAACTTCGTGGTTAGCTCTGATTTCGCCCACATGCCTTACACTGAGGCCGTGGCGGAACTGGAAAAGCATAAGGACAAGTTTGAATATCCCGTTTTCTGGGGCTGCGATCTGCAGACCGAGCACGAGCGTTATCTCACTGAGGTCATCAACGGCCGTCCCACCTTCGTCACCGACTATCCCAAGGAAATCAAGGCTTTCTACATGCGCCTCAACGACGACGGCAAGACCGTCGCCGCGATGGACCTGCTTGTTCCCGGTGTCGGCGAGCTCATCGGCGGCAGCCAGCGTGAAGAGCGTCTGGATGTGCTGGAGAGCCGTATGGCTGAGTGCGGTCTGGATCCCAAGGATTACTGGTGGTACATGGATCTTCGCCGTTACGGCGGCACTCATCATGCCGGTTTCGGTCTGGGCTTTGAGCGCCTGATTATGTACTTAACCGGTATCTCCAATATCCGCGACGTCCTGCCCTTCCCGCGCACCACTAAGAGTGCAGAATTCTAATTTATTTTCTTAAACAGGAGATTTATACTATGGAATACGCGAAGATGGACAAAGCTGCTCTCTCCGCTGCTCTCAATGATGCAAAAAAAGCTTATGAAGCCTACAAAGCCGAAGGTCTGAAGCTGAACATGGCCCGCGGCATCCCCAGCACTGCCCAGATTAATCTTTCTCAGGACATGATGGACTGCATGAAGGACATTTCTGATTATAAGGGCAATGACGGTACCGATTACCGTACTTATGTTGGTAAGATCTTTGACGGTGCACCCGAAGCCAAGGCTTTCTTCGCCGATGCCTATTGTGTTCCGGCTGATTACATCATTGTCGGCGGTAACTCCAGCCTCAACATGATGTATGATACAGTTGCCCGTGCCATGCTCTACGGTGTTGTGGGCAGCGAGCGTCCCTGGTGCAAGGAAGAAGTCATCAAGTTCCTGTGCCCCTCTCCCGGTTACGACCGTCACTTCAAGGTTACCCAGTCCCTGGGCTGTGAGCTCATCACCATCGACATGACCGACGAAGGACCCGATATGGACACTGTCGAGAAGCTCGTTGCCGAAGATCCCGCTATCCGCGGTATCTGGTGCGTTCCGAAGTATTCCAATCCCACCGGCGTGACCTTCTCTGATGAAACCTGCCGCCGTCTTGCCTCCATGAAGACTGCCGCTCCCGACTTCCGCATCTTCTGGGATAACGCCTACGGTGTGCATGATCTCTATGAAGAGCAGTCCAACTGCGATATCTTTGCCCTGAGCCGTGAGTACGGCAACGAAGATCGTATCTTCTATTTCGCTTCTACCTCCAAGATCACCTTCCCCGGTGCCGGTGTCGCCTTCATGGCCGCATCTCCTGCCAACCTCAAGCAGATCCGCAGTGTCATCACCATGCAGACCATCGGTTACGATAAGATCAACATGCTGCGTCATGTCAAGTACCTCAAGGATGCTGAGGGTGTGCGTGCTCATATGCGCCGCCATGCCGACATTCTGCGTCCGAAGTTTGACTGCGTCCTGAACACCTTTGAGCGCGAGCTCGGTGGACTTGGCATCGCCTCCTGGGGCAATCCCCGCGGCGGTTACTTTATCAGCCTCGATGTTGCCGACGGCTGTGCCAAGCGTGTTTTCAACCTGATGAGCGAAGCCGGTATCACTCTGACCGACGTTGGTGCCACCTATCCCTACGGCAAGGATCCTCACGACCGCAATCTGCGCATCGCGCCTTCTTATCCCACGGTCGAAGAGCTGCAGAAGGCCATTGATGTTCTCTGCGTCTGTGTCAAGCTGGCTGCTGCCGAAAAGTATCTGGAGGCTTAATCCATGGCTGATCACAACACTTATCAGAGTCCGCTTTCTTCCCGCTATGCGAGTAAGGAAATGCTCTATACGTTCTCCGATAACTTCAAATTCCGCACCTGGCGCAGCCTCTGGATTGCGCTTGCCCGTGCTGAGAAGCAGCTTGGTCTGCCTGTGACTGACGAGCAGATTGCGGAGCTTGAAGCCAATCGTGAGGATATCAACTACGAAGACGCTGCCAAGCGTGAGCGCGAGGTGCGACATGACGTCATGGCGCATGTTTATGCCTACGGTCTGCAGTGCCCCAAGGCCAAGCCCATCATCCATCTGGGCGCCACCAGCGCCTATGTCGGCGACAACACCGATATTATCCAGATGCGCGAGGGTCTGCGCCTGGTTCGTGCCAAGGTCTGCCTGGTTTTGTCCGAACTTGGCAAGTTTGCCCGCAAGTATAAGGACATGCCCACACTCGGCTTCACCCATTTCCAGCCTGCTCAGCTTACCACCGTCGGCAAGCGTGCCACGCTGTGGGCCAATGAGCTGCTGATGGATCTGGACGAGATCGACTACCGCATTTCCACCCTTGCTCTGCTGGGCTCCAAGGGTACTACTGGTACACAGGCGAGCTTCCTTGAGCTCTTCGGCGGCGATCATGAAAAGGTTCTGGAGCTTGACCGTCTGGTTTGTAAGGAACTGGGATTTGAGCGCACCGTTCCGGTGTCCGGTCAGACCTATTCCCGCAAGATCGACTCTCTGGTGCTTAACACCCTGTCCGGTGTCGCCCAGAGTGCCTCCAAGTTTGCAAACGATCTGCGTCTTCTGCAGCATCTCAAGGAGATCGAAGAGCCCTTTGAAAAGAGTCAGATCGGTTCTTCTGCCATGCCTTACAAGCGCAATCCCATGCGCAGCGAGCGTATTACGTCACTTGCCCGCTATGTCATGACCGACAGCCTTAACCCCGCCGTGACCGCTGCCACCCAGTGGTTTGAGCGTACGCTGGACGACTCTGCCAACAAGCGTATTGCCGTTCCCGAGGCTTTCCTGGCTGTAGACGCAATTCTGAACATCTATTCCAACGTCGTCTCCGGTCTGGTTGTCTATCCCAAGGTCATTGAGAAGCACATTCGGAACGAGCTGCCCTTCATGGTCAGCGAAAATATTATGATGGCTGCCGTCAAGCGCGGCGGTGACCGTCAGGAGCTGCACGAGGCCATTCGTACCCACGCCATGGCCGCCGGCCGGGAGGTCAAGGAGTTTGGTCGCTCCAACGATCTTATCGACCGCATTGTTGCGGATCCCAGCTTTGGTCTTACCAAGGAAGAGATTGAGGCTCATCTCAATCCCGCAGACTACATCGGCCGCTGCCCCGAGCAGGTTGATGCGTTCCTGGACGAATGCCTGCTGCCCCGCGTGGGTGAAGCCGAATCGTCTCTGGGCGACATGGAACTGAAAGTTTAAGCTGTATCATACACAGAGGGATCCCTCCCACGGGCTCCCTCTGTGTTTTATGCTTTGCAAAGGAGTAATCTTTCATGAGAAACGGTCAACTGGGTATTGGATTCCTGGGTCTTGGCAGCCGCGGCGCCCTTTTTGGCACCCGTACCTTTCTTCCGCTCAGCGGCGGCGCACTTGTAGCAGCCTGTGACCTCAATCCCGCAAAAATCGAGAGTGCCAAAGTCTTTTTCCCGGATTATACCCGTACTTATACCGACATTGATGCCTTTTTGGCAGATCCCGAACTGGATGTCGTGCTGGTTGCAACCCCTGACTTTGCGCACGCTGATTGTGCGGTAAAGGTTCTGGCAGCCAAAAAGCATCTGTATCTTGAAAAGCCTATGGCGCAGACCATCGAGGACTGTGACCGCATCATCAAGGCCTGGAACGGATCCGACACAGTCTTCATGGTTGGTCTGGAACTTCGCTACTGCACCCTGATGCGTGACACCAAGAAGCTTATCGAAGCAGGGGAGATCGGCCGCATCATCACCGGTACCGTCATCGATAACGTTTCCGTCGGCGGCGACTATTACTATCATGGTCCCCGCCGCAAGAAGGAATATATCAAGTCCCTGATTCTGGAGAAGGGTACCCACTCTCTGGATCTTGCCAACTGGCTTATTGATTCAAGCCCCGTTAAGGTTTACTGCTCCGGTGGTCTGGACGTTTTCGGCGGCAATGAATCCAACGACAAGCACTGCGCCGACTGCGACGAGCGCAATACTTGTCCGTATGCAAAGCTCTCCGATCCCAACGAGGACCCCAAGCGCAAGGCCTTCAGAGGCTTCTTCGACGGCTGTGTTTACGCTCAGGAATGCGATGTTCCCGACAACAGCATCGTTCTCATCGACTACGAAAACGGCGCCAGACTTTCCTACATGGAATGCCACTTCACTCCCGAATATACCCGTGAATTCATGTTCATCGGTACTAAGGGTAAGCTGACCGCCTTCTTTGACAATGAGCAGAACTTCAAGATCATGGTCTGGAAGCGTCACGAAAAAGAGCCTGTTTACTACTATCCCGAGCGCGTCGATGATGAAGGTCACGGCGGCGGTGACGTCGGTATTGTCAGCGAATTCTTCCGTCTGATTCAGGAAGGCAAGCCCGGTATGTACGGTATCCGCGGCGCCCGTGATTCCGCAGCAATTGCCATTGCTGCCGCAGAGTCTGAGGTGACCGGAATGCCTGTTAACATTCCGCTGGTTGAGTATCCGCCCGAGAGCCACAACTGATCAAAACTGCAAAAACGGCGTATCCCAGATCCGGGATACGCCGTTTTCTGATGTATTTTCACTTTAAAGCGGTGGGAAGGATTACTTCTTTGAAAAAACTGCGTGCATTTTCGGGAGATATGCTGTAGTGCTGGTCATTGAACCACACAGAAACATCCTGTTTGCACTCTTCCGTGCAAAAACCGGCTTTCAGTTCAACCATCCTGTGCAGCGCATACTCTTCGATCATCTGCTGAAACGTAGTAATCACATTGTAGGAACCCTTAATGTGGCAGGCGCTGCCGATACATACCTTCAGCTCAAGCATGCGTTTTGTCTCCTTTACCATACTCAACATGCAGCAGCTCATGCACGCGGCCTTTGAGCACATCACCGTAGAGAGACATCATGAGGGGATTCTCTTCGGAACGCTTGATGTTGCACATCTTGTCCGCAGCATACAGACCCTTGCCGCGCTGTGCCTTGGCAGCACCGCTGACGAAGGGCTGACCGGCGCCGCTGACACAGCCTCCGGGGCAGGCCATGACTTCCACAAAGTCATAATGCTCGCCTGCCTTGATACGCTCAATCAGCTCAGAGGCATTGCGCAGGCCGCTGACGATAGCGATCTTCAGCTCACGGTCGCCGTAGGGGATCGTGGTTTCCTTCACGCCCTGCATACCACGCACACCCTGATAAGCAATGGACATCAGAGCAGTGCCCGTCTTATTGGATGACAGACGGCGCAGAACAGCCTCGGTTACACCACCGGTTACACCGAAGATCACACCGGCGCCGGACATCGTGCCAAAGGGCATATCCACTGCTTCAGGCTCAAGCTCACTAAAGAGCAGACCGGTTTCCTTAATCATCTTGATGAGTTCCTGAGTGGTAATCACGTAATCCACCATCGGCTCACCGTTGACGCGGAACTCATCACGGTCAGCCTCAAACTTCTTGGCCGTACAGGGCATAACCGCTACATGAACATGCTTGCGGGCGGTGTTGTGCTGCGCCTTGATGACGCTGGCAAACATCTGCATGGGAGAACGGCAGGTAGAGATGTAGGGGAGAAGCTCAGGGTAATTCTTTTCGCAGAACTGAATCCACGCGGGGCAGCAGGAGGTAAACAGAGGCATATCTGTTTTGCCTTCTTCCAGCTTGCGCAGCAGCTCGGCAGACTCTTCCAGCACCGTCAGGTCAGCGCCGGTGGAAGTATCGAAGATCTCATCAAAGCCCATACGGCGCAGAGCCGCCACAATGCGTCCCATGGCGTTTTCGCCATCATCAAGGCCCAGAGCCTTGCCCAGTGCAACGCGCACGGCAGGGGCGATCTGAACGGAAACCTTGGTGTCCTGATCGTCCAACGCCTTCCAGACGCTGGCGGTGTTATTCTTAACGATAATGGCACCGGTGGGACAGACAGCTGCACACTGACCGCAGCCAACGCAGGGAGAATCCGCAATAGGGCCGTCAAAAGCAGTGCTGATAGTCATCTTGGAACCACGGTGAGCAAAATCAATAGCGCCGACATTCTGAACCTCGTTGCAGACGCGCACACAGTCACCGCAGAGGATGCACTTGCTGGCATCACGTGTGATGCAGACAGAGGAGTTGTCAAGCTTCGGCTCTGCAGCGGTATTGGGGAAGCGCACGCCTTCGATATGGAAACGGTCGGCCAGCTCCTGGAGCTTGCATTTTCCGTTGTTGTCACAGGTCGTACAATCGCGGCAATGATTGGCAAGCAGCAGTTCAAGGATCATCTTGCGGTACTTGCGCAGACGCTCGGTATTGGTCTTGATCACCATGCCGGCACGGGGAGGCGTCGAGCAGGCAGCATCGAGACCGCCGCGCTCATTTTCGACCATACACATACGGCATGCACCGTAGATGGACAGTTCGGAATGATAACAGAACGTCGGAAGCTGAATACCGGCCTTGCGGATTACTTCCAGCAGATTTTTTTCGCCTTCGAGCTCTACCGGGATACCGTCGATGGTAATAAAGTTCTTCTGATCCATTGCGCTTAACCCTCCTTAATGGCATGGAACGGGCAGGAGCTGATACACGCACCGCACTTGATACACTTGGAAGAATCAATGACGAAGGGGGACTTGATCTTGCCGCTGATAGCGCCCACAGGGCAGGTCTTGGAACACTTGGAGCAACCCTTGCACAGCTCGGGATCGATATAAATCTTCTTGAGCTTCTGGCAGGTACCGGTGGGGCAGCGCTTTTCACGGATATGGGCATCGTATTCGTCGCGGAAGCCCTTGATCGTGCTGACAACAGGGGAGGCAGCGGTCTTACCCAGACCACACAGTGCCGTCGCGGAGATGGTATCAGCCAGCTCCAGCAGCAGCTCCACGTCGCCTTCCTTGCCTTCGCCGGCAACGATGCGCTCCAGAATCTCAAGCATACGCTTGGTACCCTCACGGCAGGGAACACACTTACCGCAGGACTCATTCTGGGTGAAGTTCATGAAGAAGCGTGCAACTTCGACCATGCAGGTCTCGGAGTTCATGACAACCAGACCGCCGGAACCGATCATGGCTCCAACCTTTTTCAGGGAATCGAAATCCAGCGGAACATCCAGATGCTCAGCCGTCAGACAGCCACCGGAGGGACCACCAATCTGGACAGCCTTGAATTCGGCACCGTCACGCATACCGCCGCCGACTTCGAAGATAACTTCACGCAGCGTAGTGCCCATGGGTACCTCGATCAGGCCGGTGTTTTCGATGTTGCCGGTGATGGCAAACGCTTTGGTACCGGGGCTGTTCTCGGGGCCGATGGTCTTATACCATGCAGCACCCTTCTCGATGATGCCGGGAACGTTGGCAAAGGTTTCAACGTTGTTGAGAACCGTGGGCTTGTCAAACAGACCGTGCTCAACGGTACGCGGAGGCTTGACACGGGGCATACCGCGCTTGCCTTCGATGGAAGCCGTCAGTGCGCTGCCTTCGCCGCAGACGAAAGCACCGGCGCCGCGATTGATATGCATACGGAAGCTGAAACCGGTACCCAGAATGTTGTCACCCAGAAGACCTGCCTCAGTTGCCTGCTCAATGGCCATTTTCAGGCGCTCAACCGCCATGGGATACTCAGCACGTACGTAAATGTAACCGTCGGAAGCGCCGCAGGCAAGACCGGCAATCATCATGCCTTCCAGCATACGGTGGGGATCGCCTTCCATAATGGATCGATCCATGAACGCGCCGGGATCACCTTCGTCACCGTTGCAGACAATGTACTTCTGCGGCTCCTTCTGGCGCTTGACCTGGGACCACTTGCGTCCGGCAGGGAAACCGCCGCCGCCGCGGCCACGCAGATTGGACTCGGTAATCTCATTGATGATGGCATCGCCATCCATCTCAAACAGCGCCTTTTCAAAGGCAGTATAGCCGCCAATCGCCAGATATTCTTTTAGGGAAGTGGCATCAATATGGCCGCAGTGCTCAAGCACCAGTCGGGTCTGCTTCTTGTAGAAGGGAATTTCTTCCTGCTTCTTGCACAGGACGCCGCCCTTCTGATAACCCAAACGGTCAATAAACTCGCCCATCACGATGGTGCGCTCGATAATTTCGGCGCAGTCATCAACTTTAACCTTGGTATAGAGCCAGCCTTCGGGCTCAATGCGAACCAGGGGACCCATTTCGCAGAAACCATGGCAGCCGCTCTTCTTCAGGCCAACAGAGTCATGGGGTTCCTGCTGCAGCTCAACAGAGCAGGGGATCCCTTTTTCATCCATCAGAGCCTTGAGTTTTGCGTAAACATCCAGGGAACCACTGGAAATACAACCGGTACCGGCACAGACCAGAATCTTGCGCTTCTGTGCATCAAGCGCTTTGGCATAAATCTCACGCATCTGCCGGAGCTCTTCACGATTTGCAAGCATTTACAGTTCCTCCTTAAGCTGCTTGATAAGCTCAGATGCCTTATCGGGAGTCATGGAAGGATAAACCTTGTCGTTGACAGTGATAACAGGTGCAAGACCACAGGCACCCAGGCATGAAACAGTCTCAACAGTAAAGCCCAGATCGTCGGTGGTGGCTTTCGTTGCGCTCAGGCCAAGATCACTGCGCAGCCGCTCCAGAATCGGAATGGACTTACGGACATGACATGCAGTACCGTCACAGACCTTGATCACAAAACGGCCCTTGGGTTCAAGGGAGAAGTTTTCATAAAACGTGGCAACGCTGTAGATACGGGCAGCACTCACACCCAAGCGCTTGGCAAGGTAGGGAAACACCTCACGAGGTAAGTAACGATAGAGCTCCTGAATTTCCTGGAGAATAGCGATAATGGCGCTCTCCTGACAGCCCAGATTTGCAAGAATCTTATCAACAGGTTCAAAATTGAAATTCTGGTCCATGCATCCTTCATCCTTTCCTGAACATGGTTAGGTCCGTAATTTGGTCATGATATTGCTTTCAAAAAACATTTTTGCCGTTTCCGGAAACACCGTAAACGCTTCGCCGTCGACTGTTACGCAGACTCCGTCAGAACATCTTCCCATACAGAAAGCGCCTTTGAGCTCAATGTATTTATGCAGCTTATGCTCTTCAATCAGTTTCTGAAATTGGTCAACAACACGATGGGAGCCCTTTACATGGCATGAACTGCCGATACAAACGGTGACGTCCATAAATGCCTCCATTCGTTATTATACCATATAGTATCGATAAAACCTAGTACTAATATCTTCAAAAATAGCACCGGAGACGAAAAAGTGCAGACAACTAACCGTCTCCGGTGTTATCAATGTCCGTTTTTACTTGGACAGCTGCTCATGAATGGCAGCAGCAGCCGATTTACCGGCACCCATTGCCAGAATAACCGTAGCAGCGCCGGTTACAGCGTCACCGCCGGCATAGACACTGTCTCTGGTCGTCAGACCACGGCTTTCATCTACCAGCACCAGACAGCCCTTGCGGTTCGTGTCAAGACCGGCAGTGGTAGAAGAAATCAGGGGATTGGGGCTGTTGCCGATGGCCATGATTACGCATTCGGTGTCAATGTCAACCGTTTCATCGTTCTTCGGAACAGGACGGGCACGGCCGGAAGCATCAGGCTCACCCAGAACCATTTCCTGGCAGCGCAGCGAGGAAACCCAGCCGTTCTCATCAGCCTCAATGGCCACGGGATTGGTCAGCATACGGAACGCAATGCCTTCTTCCTTGGCGTGATGCACTTCTTCCAGACGGGCGGGAAGTTCCTTTTCCGTCCGGCGATATACGATGGTCACATCGGCACCGATGCGCTTTGCGCAGCGGGCAGCGTCCATGGCCACGTTGCCGCCGCCGACAACACACACCTTTTTGGGGTGCATAATCGGCGTCTGAGAGTCTTCCTTATACGCTTTCATCAGATTGATGCGGGTCAGGAACTCATTGGCGGAGTAAACACCGTTGTATTCTTCGCCGGGAATGCCCATGAAAGAGGGGAGACCTGCGCCGCTGCCGATGAAGATGGCTTCAAATCCTTCATCAAACAGTTCATCCACGGTCTTGGTCTTGCCGATGACGGTATTGGTCTTGAGCGTCACGCCCATGGCCTTGAGGGAATCGATTTCCTGCTGAACAATGCTCTTGGGGAGACGAAACTCCGGGATACCGTAGACCAGAACGCCGCCAGCCTTGTGCAGCGCTTCAAAAATGGTCACATCATATCCCAGACGTGCCAGTTCACCGGCGCAGGTCAGTCCGGAAGGACCGGAACCAACCACGGCAACCTTGTGACCGTTGGCTTCGGGCTTGTCCGAAGGAGCTTTCGAATTTGCCAGCATATAGTCGGCCGCAAAACGCTCCAGACGGCCGATACCAACGCTTTCACCCTTGATGCCGCGGACACAATGGCTTTCGCACTGCTTCTCCTGCGGGCATACACGGCCGCAGATGGCGGGCATCAGGTTCATTTCCTTGATCTTCTCGGCGGCCTTCATGAAGTCGCCTTCGCGGATGTATGCAATAAACTCAGGGATCGGAACATTGACGGGACAGCCCTTCACACAGGGACGAGTCTTGCAGTTCAGGCAGCGATTAGCCTCTTCCATCGCCTGTTCAGGCGTATAACCAAGGGCAACCTCTTCAAAATTGCAGCTGCGGATCTCCGGCTTCTGCTCGGGCATGGGAGTTTTGACATTGGACATATTAGGCATATCACTCAACCTCCTTGGACATCAGGCGGCAGTCGGCTTCGCGCTTTCTGTCACCTTCAAAAGGCTTATACATCATGTTTCTCTTCATCAGACGATCAAAATCCACCAGATGACCGTCAAAATCCGGGCCATCAACGCAGGCAAACTTCGTTTCACCGCCAACAGTGACACGGCAGCCGCCGCACATACCGGTACCGTCGATCATGATCGGGTTCATGCTGACAGTGGTCTTGACGCCATATTCACGGGTGAGCTGGCAAACAAACTTCATCATGATCACAGGCCCGATGACGATCACTTCGTCGTACTTCTCACCGGCATCCAGCAGCGCTTTCAGAGCATTTGTAACCAGGCCCTTTTCGCCGTAGCTGCCATCGTCGGTCATCAGCATATACTTGTCACTGACACTGCGGAAGTCATCTTCCAGAATAACCAGATCGCGATTGCGGAAACCAACCACTGAATGCACTTCGGCGCCCAGATCATGGAGCTTCTTGGCAACCGGATAGGCAATGGCGCAGCCAACGCCGCCGCCAACGACACAAACCTTCTTCAGGCCTTCCACGCGGGACGGTGTGCCCAGAGGCCCAACAAAGTCCTCAATGAACTCGCCCTCGTTCTTCATGTTCAGTCGTGTGGTCGACGCGCCGACAATCTGGAAAATGATCGTCACGGTTCCCTTTTCACGATCATAATCAGCAATGGTCAACGGAAGCCGTTCACCATCCTCATCCACACGCAGAATGATAAACTGACCGGGCTGCGCCTTTTTGGCAACATCCGGTGCCTCGATATCCATGCGCGTTACAGTGGGATTCAATGCCGTCTTCTTCACGATTCTGTACATGTGATAACTCCTCTTTCTCTGTTTTATCTCAACACAGTGCTGACAGAGCTTGTCAGTCTGCCATAAAATCGCCCGATGCCAGTCCGCTGTGTATCATTAAACCACATTTTTCTTGTCTTTTGTAATCTGCATTTCGCATATCGATATATGCATACCGATATGTATTCTTCATATGTATACCAATATAGCCTGAACAGAGTTCCGCTTTGGAATATATTGTATTCACGCTAGGCGTACTGTCTGGCTGCAAGCTCATCCCTGACACGGAATAACGTTCGGATAAAACCGCGGTCATACTCAGAGAGTGTGTAATCATTTGCGTAGACGAGCATATCCTTGTATTTGTTGTCGGAACATTCGCAGCGCCGCTGTACCAGATCGTAACGCCTCAATGTCGTTTCCGGGACGGGGGATACCCACATATACGTTGAAGGTATCTCCGTGAGCAGATCAAACTGACTGCCGCGCTCGTAAATCGTGATGCGTTTGGCCGATACCTTTCTGCGGTCGTCCCGTTTTTGCGAAAACCCGGACAGATAGGGTATACCGCTGTCGCCGTGAACAAGCTCTACACAATCGTCCAACTGTTCGCTTTTAAGTTTTGCCGTCTGTGCAAGAGGATGATTTCGCGACATCAGCGCAAGGCTTTCATACTCCCATACTGGTTCCGCTGCCAAACCCTTGTCTCTGAGTAATTTCATAAAATGCTCTTCGTAGATCGTCTGATACCGGATTATTCCCAGATTACTTGCACCTTCCGAGACCCGGCTGATAGTCGTCACGGAGCTTGTCTCATTAAAATCCGCTTCAATCTCACGTGCCTGGTCCAATTCGCCGATGAAACAGGAAAACGCATGGGAAATATAGCTTCCGCGAGGTGCTGAGACTGAAATTCGCTGCCTGTCCGACGGCTCACTTCTGTAAAGCATCTCCATTTCATCAATCTGTGCCAGTATTCTTTTGGCACAGCGTAAAAACTCCGTTCCTTTTCGCGTCGGAACCACACCTCTGGAACTGCGCTTGAAAATCACAATTCCCATCTGGTCTTCCAGCTCGCGAATGGCTTTGCTCAGATTGGGCTGACCCATATACAAATTATCAGCAGCCTGGGTAATTGAGCCTGTACGCTCAACCTCAACGGCATATTTCAAATGCAGCGTATTCATACCATACTCCCGATATTTATTTACTGATAATATTATATCGTTTTATTCATAGCTCGTCAATTTACGAAACAAACAAAAAGAACGGAAAGACGATTCCTCGTCTTTCCGTTATCGATAAAAAATGAACGATTTACTTCTTCCAGTCCTCATCCAGACCCAGTCCGCGCAGGTCTGCGACGATGCCCTTTTCTTCCGCCTCATACATACGCCAGATGCAGCGCAGACCCTGCAGGCTGCCGGGGCCGTCGGTCAGCGGCTGCTTGCCGTCACGGATGCACTCCAGGAAGTGACGAGTCTCATACTGCGTCTTCTTGCCCCTGGCGTCGTCGCTCCACAGTTCGTGGACGCGATCTTCCGGAGGCGTCTCAGTGGGAATGTCGGGATTGGTGTTTTCGTAGAAGAGAATCTTGCCGGTTGCACGCCGGAATTCCAGCATACCCTTGGTGGTATGGATCTGGAAGCAGTAACCGTGCTGGGTGCCGCGGGCACCCCACGTACCGAAGTGATATCCCATCGCGCCGCTTTCAAACTGCATGATCGCATTGGAGGTACCTTCCTTTTCCATCCAGGGCGTACCGTAATTGGTGCCCATATGGGTACCGGACACCGGACGACCCAGGAACCATAGCAGAATATCAACATAATGGCAACCATGACTGAAGAACTGTCCGCCGCCAAGGTTCTTGGCAGACATCGGCCATTCCTTCTTGCCGGTGTAGTTGGTGTACTGCTCGGTCCAGATGGACATATTAAAGACCTCGCCATACTCGCCAGAGTCAACCAGTTCCTTGAGCTTGATGGTTTCCGGCCAGTAGCGCACAGGATAGGCAGTCATCAGGGTCACATGGTTCTCCTGTGCCGCCTCGATGAGGTTGATACATTCATCCTCGGTATTGCACATCGGCTTCTCCATCAGGACGTGCTTGCCGCGGCGGACGAAGAACATACCCACTTCATAGTGAAGCTGATGGGGGAGTACCACCACAACGGCATCGACCACGGGCAGCAGATCGATATAATCCTGATAAGCCTTAACTTCGTAACCCATCGCTTCTGTAAGGAGCTTCGCCGCATTTTCGGCAGCCTCCAGTTTGATATCGCATGCGGCAGTGATCGTCGCCACATCGCTCAGCTCAGTCATACCGGTAAGGTGAGAACCGCCCATACCGCCGCAGCCGATGATACCCAATCTGATCTTTTCCATACGTTTTTCCTCCTGATATTGTCTGCTCAGCTCCGTTTGCTGTAGGCAGATGATGTAAAGATATCCTGTGCAGGATTGTAGGGACCACTCAATTCCAGAATCACGGCGCCTGCTTCCGGGCTGCCCTGCATCCAATAGCGGGTGTCAGCCGGAATTTCAAGCTGCTGCCCGGGTTCGATGATGATTTCATGGAATACGGTGAAGTCTGCATCTTTCCCCCTGGGAATTTTGGCATGAATCTTGTCAAATTGTTCCCCTTCGGTATAAAGATATACCTTGCCCTCCCGACAGCGCAGCGTCACAGCACGATTGGGATGCCGCAGCTCCGGTCGGATCTGATTTGGGAACAGAACCGTCTCGGCAGCATATATCTGAGCGTTATTCACCATAACCAGCCGCTGCGATCCGATCTGCTTGAGATTATTACAGTTGTAATCTTCGACCTGAACCTGTTCCTGTTCAGCTTCCGTCAACCGGGTACCTGCACCAAAAAGCACCAGCATTGCTTTCTTGCGGGCACCCTCTTTTTCCATCTTAAATAACATATACACTCCTTACTGCAGCCGATAGCTCAGCAGCTCGCCCTTTGCAATCTGCAGCGAAATCTGCCCATCTGTGGGATATAACGGCTCACCAATCTGCTTTTCCGACAAATCAACAGGCAGCACGGCCTGTACACCTGCGGGTACTCTGACCTTTACGCTCTCCGTCCGGTCGCTGAGGCTATACAGACGCAGAATCGATCCGCAGCCGTCCTCGGCGGCTTTCCAGACCGATACTCGTGCGCAGCCATCCACCTTCAGGCCGCTTCCGTCGCAGGGGAGTGTGCCCGCATGGGCCGTGCCGGAGATAAACGGCATCGGCTGGCAGAATTCAGCCGCAGTCCGCACACATTCATATGCATTTGCATCGCAGACACCCACACCGATACGGATACGATGATCACAGTTCTCCGGCAGGGGGTCGGGATCATAAGAAGAACGTACCAACGTCAGGCCAAGGCCGCGACGATCACCGCGGAAGCCGTATTTGCAGTCACAGGCAAGAACCAGCGCCTGCTCGCCGCAAACAGCTGCAGCAAAGCTGTTTGCCGGAACATCATGCTCAATCGCCGGACGCTCAATCACGCCGCATGCTTCATCATAGAGATAGCGCGCAGGAGCATTGGACAGCGGCAGATCAAAGCGAAGATGGGGAATCCCTTTTTCCTTGGTGCCAACCGACACCCAGCGCAGCTTTGTTTTATAATCGAGCATCGTGCTGTTTTCATCAAGGCTAAGTTCAACTTCCAGCAAATTACCTTCAAATTCAATGCTGTACCGCACTGACTGACGGAGTTCGTTTTTCTCTACCTTCTCAACTCTGACCGGATACTGCTCATTGAGAAGAACGATTTTGGCAAACGGCCCGACACGCCAGGCAGTCATACCGTTCACCGGATCTTCCGTCGCCATCACAAAGCCTCCGGAAGGTTTGTCTATCAGCACCTTTTCATGCTTCTTGTCCGTCAGTTCCGTGATCAGCATCGTCTCACGTTTGAATACCGCGCGAACTTTTTCGTTTTCAAGAACGATATCATCATCAGAGAACCTATCAAGGGTGAGCTTCAGTCTATCAAGATCGAAATCAAACGAATCACGTTCCCGAACGATGTAGGTTCGATAACCGTAGCTTTCAACATCCGCCTCAATCAGCAGCCGCAGTGCAGAATGATTCCAATACAGCTTTTCGACAGCTTTTACCTCAAAGCGAACAGGGGCGCCGGCAGTATCCGTCACGATCAAGCGCGCCAGATCACCCTGATAATCCCAGATTGTACATTCTGTGACCTCACGCCGTGCATACTGCGTGGGATTGAACACATGAATCAGGCGTTCACGACCGGAGCCGCGCTCGGTCTGCGGGAAATGATATCCACATTCCGGGCCGGTTCCGAAGCCAACACCCGCACCCTCCGCGCGGCTGTCACGATCCGGAACGGAAATCAGTCCCAGCGTATTCATCTTTGCAGCCATAGATCGCATGGCTACGGAGCCTTGCGTATTGATGGCTGCCATCGCTTCCTGGAATCTGCCCAGCGCATGCTCGCGTGACTCAATGACACATGAACCCGGCAGAATGTCATGGAAGTGATTGAACAGGATTTTCTCCCATGCACTGCGCAGAAGCTTGTGATCCGGCTGTACACCGTCAAGATTCTGCCGCAGCGCAGTGAGCGCCTCCGTTTCATTCATGCGGGTCTGGGCAATGCGATTTGCCATTTTGATGCGTGTCTGCGTCGTGTAACAACCCGTGAAGATGAAATTGAGCTCCTGTTTAACCACCGGATATCGTTCGGCTTCCAGCGAACGGAAGAAGTCGTGGAAGGTACCAAACCGGATCGTCGGCATCAGCGGCCACGTACTCATGTCAATAATCTTTTCCACATCCCGACGGGTTGGACCGCCGCCGTGGTCGCCAACGCCGTAGACCTTCAAGGCAGTCTTCAAACCGTTTTTACGGCAGAATTCAGGCAGATAATCAATCGCATTGGATTTGATGTCTGCATTATACCAGTAAGGCTCACGGTAAACCAGAACACGTGCTCCGGACGGCGCCTCCCAGTTATAGATGTATTCCTTATCATATCCACGGCAATGGTAATAGTATTTGATTCCGGCGCGGCTGAGAATTTCGGGGACATTTTCATTGTGGCCAAAGGTATCCGGTTCAAAATCCAGATCCAGGCTCGCAGGATCGATATCAAGAAGCCGGCTCAGATAATCCCGTGTATACTGGATGTGACGCACCAGAGATTCACCGTCAGGCATATTCTTGTCTGTTTCCACCCATGTGGACGCCGTCACTTCCCATCTGCCCTCGTGAACCCGCTGGCGGATTTCATCCAGCATCTCAGGTTCCAGTTCCTCGACAATCTTGTACACCGATGCCTGCGACTGTGAGAATTTAAATTCGGGATACTCCCGCATCAGATCAAGCATTGTGCGGAAGGTGTCCACCGTAACGGCAGCAGTTTCATGGTAACCCCACTGCCAGTTCATGTCGATATGAGCATGTGCCGCAAAGAAAACGGTCAGTTCCCGGACCTTCGCAGAGAGCACACCCAGACGCTGCTCGGCTTCCAGACAATCATTTTTTGTCAAAACGCCCTGGCTATGTGTCTTTTCCCAGGCAGTTTCAATCTCCTTTATCAGCAGCTTCTGCGCCGCCTCGTCATCTTTCAGCCATGCATCTGCAAACTGAAGCTGACTCAACAGTCTCTCAGCCCAGTAATTGTTTTGTTTCTCCATCAGCTCTTTCAACATAATATGATGTTTCATAGGCACCTCCTTTATGGATATTTTGATTATATCCGTTTCTGCCGGCTTTGTAAAGCCCCAAAACCAAATGTTGGTTAAAAAAGAGCAGGAGTCATCCGCTTGCATTCCAAGCCTGATGACTCCCGCTCAATTCACTTATTCAAGTCCCCACACAAAGTATGAGGCACCCTTTATCACACCGTTCTCCGGGAAGATGTCGGTCTCACAGGCAAGCTCCGTCAGCATTTCGCCGCGTTTCTGCGCTAGCACCAGCATCAGCGACATCACATGCGGTGCATCCATGTGCGCTGCATCTCTGCTGCGAAGCAGAGCATAATCCTGACGCTTCACAGCATCCCTGGTTTCGGTGTCACAGACAGCCATCCGTTCCGGACTTTGTCCATGTGAAAAATCGATGGAAGCAAGGATCAATACAGATTTTTCTTCGGACACCTCCAACAGGATCTCCGCCAGCGTATCCAGCTGCTCCTGGGTTACGGCGCGTTTGAGAAACACCGTCACCACCAGAGCGTTCGGAAATGCAGCCCGGATATACGGCATCTGCACAGACGCCGCATGATCTGTCCGAAAAACCTCACCGCCCGTTTCAGCGCCGAGCTGTTCTTCCTCCATTATCACCTGCGCAAGGACCCGATCCCCTCCGATGCTTCCGTCCTGCCAGTAATATCCCTCATCCGAGACCTGTACTGTACCGCCGATACCCTCGTGATTCGGTGCAATCACAACAACGGTTTCGATCTCCCGCTCCACGGCGAACAAAGCATCTGCCGTCATCTGCATCTGGGGCGCATGATGCGGCACAATCACGCCGTACAGATTCTCTGCGTCTCGCAAGGGGCTATGACTGCGCAAATGTGACTGTACATACCCGGAATGGTAAAACGGGCAGGGGAGTGTTGCAGCGGCAGGCGTCGGCTGCGATGCCGTGCCGCATCCGACGAGCAGGAGCAGCATGGCCGCCAGGGCTGCGCAGACCGTTCTATTCATGAATTGTGATCTGTGTGCCCGTACCGACTGCCGGTTCGTTGCTGTCAGATGCCGAAAATACCGACGCTTCTGCGTAATAATTGCCCGGCAGCACACACCGCACATAACAGCTGATTTCATACTGTTCACGCCCCGTCAGTTTCAATTGCAGCCTGCCAGCTTCCTCGCCCACAAGATACCATCCCGTATTTTTCTGATCCGGATCGGTACTCACAAAGCGCATACCGGAGGGGATTACCAGCGAAAGCATTCCATCCTTTGCCGCTTCTCCCGAAACGATCACATTCACTCTGACCAAATCGCCCACAGCAGGTTGGGTCTGCTCATACTGCTGCTCAATTGTGATACCGGAAAGCTCTGACGCTTCAGGGATTGTATCCGTATATCGCAGTGTATATCCTATGGTTCCATTCGTCACCTTGAAATCGGCATTCTGCAGTTCAGACTCGGACATTTTCAGCGTCTGTACCCAGTATCTGTCAAATTTGAGTTCCCGCAGTTCTCCGTTGCCGGAATAGGTAAGCACTGCCGACGACGTTTTTTGATTTTTGGCACGGGACAGATAGGTGCACAACGCAAATGCAGGAGAGATATATTCGTTTTTCTCGGTCAGCACCTTGTCAAGCAGAAGTTCCGTGTTTTCAGCGTCTCCGCGGATGACGGCCAGAGTCAACAGTCTGCAAAGACCGCTGTATCTGAGGTTAGCGTCTTTTTCACCCATCACCGCTGCTTCTTTTTCCGCAAGCCACGTATCCACACCTGCATCATCGCCCAGAAGGGCCAGCGCTGTCACCAGATAAAGCTGATCAGTCAGCGAGATGTTTTCTTCTTCTTCCAGCAGCAGTCTCACATCCCGCAGGATCGGTTCCCTCCATACAGCAAGCCCCATATAGGCTGCCGTAACCTCTGTCGAAGTTGCATCCTGGTCTGCAAGCACACTGTAGAGATACTCCTTTACCGTCATGGCATCAAACCACTCGGAACAGGCGATCATCGCCTGTGCGGTCACTTCAGCATCAGCGGAGCCGTAGGTAAACAGGCGCAGACCGCCGCTGTGGTCCATATAGGAGGAAAGCGTGTTTGTATTATACCGTTTCTCCTGAAGGTTTGATTCCAGAAGCCCTGCCAGCACCGCGTCGAGACGATGTCCGCCGATTTTAGCACGACTCAGAGCTCTGAGCACGGTCTGCTGCTGCAGATCATACAGCTGAATGGTCACAGGATAACGCAGGGACGATACAGAGATCCCGTCTGACAGATCTCCATGCTGATAACGGATCATCTCATGACGGCTTGATGTGACTTCAAAGGTTTTTTTCACGGTGTCTTTGTATTCTCCGGTACGCGCGCCAATGGTCAGCGTATAGACGCCTTCCGGCAGTGTACCCAGATTCACATAGACAAAGCTGCCGGCATTTCCGGAAACCTGCCGTACACGAGTCTTGCCGTTCCCGGCAATCTCCACATGGTAGTCAACCCGCTCCTGCAGATCCTGCAGTCCAGTACCAGCACTGCGAAGAGAAATGGATACATCGTCCTGTGCAAGATAACAGTCATTTACCACCGCATTGAGGAAGAAGGGGAGGGTTGCCGACAGACTGCGGCTTTCCATGCCTGCCTTGGGCAGTTCCCCACGGCTCTCCATGGCAACCACGCTCATTCTCCATGAGGTCAGATTGTGCGGAAGATGGAATGTGATGTTCGCCCGTCCCTGTGGATCGGTCTGGGCCTTTATAAACGCTGCCGTATCTTCAAAGTCCTCACGGATTGCATCGCCGCCGGTTTCACCGCCGCCTTCGGCCATACCATAATCAACCGTGGTACGACTGCGGTAGGAGCTGTAGGTCACGGGCTTTGCAAATCTGTAACCACTGTAGAGCATGGAAAGCGGCTCAAAATCCGGTTCAAGGATTGCAAGCGCTGCATTGTCAACTACGCTCAGCACGATATCCGCACTCACAGGCTGGTGGTTTTCATCCATAACCGTGACAACGGCTTTCACCGTATCTCCCGGCTCATAGCTTTCTTTGTCCGTATGAATGCTGATGTGCAGTCCCTGCTCGGTTGCATCGTAGCTTGCATGACTTGACGAAATCTTGTACACATGCTTACCGTCAAAGTAGGCGCCGTTGATATAGATGTCCGGGACCGCATCCTTTGTATACCGCAGCAGATAGTCGCCGGCCTGCTGCACATCGCAGCGCAGGAAAGAATCCTGTGACAGGCTGACCAGCATACGGCCTTCCTGTACCGCTTCGCCTGCCATGGAAAGCGTGAGCACACGTTCTTCATCAATACGCATGTCCAAAGCCTGATCGGCATAGAAATAATAGTTATTCGCATATCCGCCCGGATGATCACCGTTGCTCAGGCCGATCATTTCCTTCATCGCGCGTCCTTCACTGTCCGTGTAATATACCTCCGCACGATACCAAACATTTGAGTCCCCTGAGACATCCAGAGGAGAACCGGCCCATTCACCGTTTCGGGTCTGGAAATCCCGGCTGTCAATCACGGTTTCCACATAATCATAATCGTAGGTCACGATATTATGCTTGAGGATATGATTGTAATAAGACCCGGTCTCTCGGCGCTCATAGCCGCACTCGTACACGATAACCGTGCCTGAAACGGATGCTGCGGATCCTGTCAGCGCTTCCAGCATCTCCTGCTGCTCCATACCGGGTTCATATCGGTCAATGAGCAGCTCATTGGCGTTGATTCTTAGCTCAATGCCCTCCTGGGCGAGATTTTCGACCTTGAGCATCCGATCTCCGCGGAAAATGCGTACCGTCGCATTGGCTCCGACCCACACATCTTCTGCCGATGAAGTATTACAGCTGATATAGCTGTAGTAAGGCTCCCAGGAACCCTCCCGATGACCGGGAATGAAGCTGTATTCCGCGCAGCCCTGCTCATCCAGAACCAGAGAAGAGATTCCATAGGAAC
The DNA here is from genome assembly GCA_015067675.1 of Oscillospiraceae bacterium. GTDB lineage: Bacteria > Bacillota > Clostridia > Oscillospirales > QAMX01 > SIG502. The sequence goes on along the minus strand of SVMB01000004.1, from coordinate 7,271 downwards.
CGTTCACATCCAGATCGTGATGCACTGCGATTTCAAGTCCCTGCGCAGGCGTTCCGTCGTAGAACGTTCCGGTTACACGTACCTGTACAGCTTCACCGGGACCATAAACCTGCTTGTCTGTCTCCATATTCAGGATATACACAGGCTTTGTGTAGTCACTGACCACAAACCAGGCGGATGTGATCTGTTCTCCGTCGAATGCCGCAATCAGATTGGATGATCCCGACGTTCTGCCGATGTATTCGATTGCTCCGGTGAACACACCGTCCGCCGAAACCCTGACATTGAGCAGACGCGCACTGTCTACATCGTCAAAATAGATGTCCAGACTCTCAGGAAGCTGAGCAGCATCGGTTTTGGGTGACAGTTTACCCCAGAAATGAATCGTATCGCTGGGCAAATAGGCTGCGCGATCCGTGTACAGGATCGCATAATACTGGTCGGACAGCTTCTGCTCACTGACCGCCGCAAGCATAATCCGGTCTGCAAAAACACGGTCTTCCAGGCGAATCTGAAGCTGTGCCTGCGCGGTATCCAGCGAACACATGGCAAGTCCGTTTGCATCCGTCACACAGTTTACCGTCTGGTCATCCGCCTGCAGTGTAATCCCGGCATCCTGGGCCGCGCTGCCGGTCTGCGTGTCATTTACCCAAATAATCGTCTCGCCGTTCACCGACTGCGTATGCACGGAAAGCGAGGATACCTGAATCAGCTTCTGAATGCGCCGGTCCGAATCCTCAATCGACACGTCCGCCAGATACCAGCCTTCCGCAGGCGTTTCTGGGAAGATGATGTGCGGCGCATCCCACCAATAGTTCTCCTGCCGGTAAAGTCTGGTTTCAAAAGACATCGCCGTCTCATAGCCGCTCACATCCAGCGTCACATCAAAGCTCTTTCCGAGGGCAGGATGTATCGCGTTCTCGTGTTCCTCTGCAAGTGCCAGATATTCATCTGCAGATTCCAGCTTATACAGATTCACCCGGAAGGTTTTGTCGTCAAATCCCTCGGTAGCATCAAGGGAGATAATCACCTGATCCTCCGGCAGATAGCTTTCCGTGAAATTGTCAATCAAATATATACGTTCATTGTAATCAGCAGGTGTACGGAAGGCAAAGCTGTAGTCCTCTTCCAGCGTTTCACCGCCGTCTCCGATTACGCCGGCACTGACAGTCACGCGGTAAATCGTATCCTTTTTCAGTTCTTCCTCCGGGATGAATACCAGCGTATTGCCGTTGGTCTCAAAGCGACCTGCAACAGCAGGGGAGATGGAAAAGTGCGACTGGGCATCGGCAAACGAATCGGAGAAGGTGATTTCGATACCGGTGTTCAGCGGCATACCGTTGCTTTCGTCTGCCGGTAACGTCGCTACGACGCTCATCTCTTTACCGGTCTGGAACGCCCATGAGCGCAGCAGCTCATCTTCCACGGAGACATTGATATTGAGCAGCGTATTGCGTGCCAGCGGCGAATCGGGTTTCAGCAAAAACTCCCGCTGTCCCTGCTCCACCAGCGAGAAGCTGACATCAGGGCTCAGCGTAATCATCGACGCCAACTGGCTCAGCGACACCGCCGCATCGGATCGGATCAGAAAGCCGGAATCCGATCTGACACTGCCGTCATCCTCGTTAAGTGCGATAATCTCAAGCTGCGAAGCAACGTCGATCACCGCCATGGTCTCAAGTGCCGTGGTAGAGCCTGTGGCTGTTGCTTGCCCCTGCGGATTGGACGACTGCACAGCGCCGCTGTCGGTCGTCATGGCAGGGTTTTTCCCCGGCAGATTTGGTATTGCAATCGTTCCCAGCATGACCACAGCCAGCACTGCAGCCGCAGCACTGGCAGCCCAACTGTACCGTGCACGTCTGCGTACAGGTTTTGCTTCTGCCTGTACCGCCTTCCGGACACGCGCCTTCTGCTCTTCGGTCATATGAACGCCGCCGAGCTTCTCATCGACGATATTTTTTAAATCATGCAGCTTTGCCATCTGTCACTCATCCTTTCCATCGCCGCCGATTGCAGCTTTCAGAAGATCCCGTCCGCGTTTGAGCCGTACGTTGACCGTCGGCTGGGCACAATGCTGAATTGCTGCAATTTCCTTTATGTTGAAGCCATTGTAATAATACAGGAGAATCGTTTCCCTGTACGCATCCGGCAGCTCTGATATTGCCTTGAGCAGCATCAGCCTGTCATCGGTAGCAGCCAGCGGATCCTCCGGCTGCGTTCCGGCCAGATGCCGATCCATCGCAAGAGCGGGATCTGTTTCGTCCTGACTCAGCATCAGCGGCCGTTCATGGTAGGACCGTCTGCGCATAATGTCCCGGCAGACATTGATCGCAATTGCCGTCAGCCAGGTTTTGATGCTTGAATTGCCTCTGAAGCTGTCATACTTCGTGTAAGCCTTCACAAACGTATCCTGCACCGCGTCCTCGGCAAGCTGATGGTCTTTTATGTAAAGATAGCACAGACGCAGCAGTTCCGTACCATACTGCTCCATCCATGCTTCCAGATCCAACGGTGGCTTGTACGGTACCGTCGAATCCGCGAGCGTAAACAGAAACATGTTCCTGACCTCTTCTCCTCGGTGAAATCTCACTGTATTCTTAGACGCGGCAAGTCTTCTGAATGTTACACCATAACCGCAAGTATTTTCCGACTTTTTTCCGCAAAAAGCAGCGGCACGAGAAATCGTGCCGCTGCTTTTTCGTTATTCGTTCTCAGCCACTGACAGAAACGCAGCAGCGGCTGAGTTTCGCAGCAGCTCCATGCACTGCGCTGCCGTCCGCTGAACATATCCGTACAGTTCTTCCCGTGTTATCACAATCGGATCGTGCAGGGAAGGATCCGGCTTCGGAATTTGCGCCATAATCCTGACCTTACGGGTAATGCTCCCCGGCAGGAGATAATCAAGATAATCCGGAAACATTTTCAGCGGGATAATCTCTGTCAGAAATCCGGATTCGGGGTTAACTTGCAGATACTCTGCCTCTATCAGGCTCAGCTCACGCATCCGCGCCTCTTTGGATACCAGGCGCTTTGCATGTTCCCAACTCGGAGAAAGCGTCTGTGCATCTGATCTCAGCCGCTCATCATGCAGAAACCGGTTCCACATCCGGCCAACCCGCTCCTCATCGTGCACAAACGCAGGATAGGCAACATCTGCAATCAGATGAACATAATAGCCCAGCATAAAGGAAAGCTTCTCACGCGATGCCGGTTCATGCACGCAGGGAAGTGCATACGATTGAAAAAAGCGCTCGGCGCCAATCAGATCCTTCTTCCCGTCACGCATCCAGTGTGTGACTTCACGCGGCGGTATAAAGGCTGTCCAGTCCTCGTTTTCAATATTGCAGTCCGGGCCGATATTTCCCACGCAAAATCCACGTCGGTCAAGCCCCGGGCATACCTGCAAGAGCCTGTCAGCAATCATCAAATGTGTAATCCAGTTTGCCATGGTATTCCTCCGCCAGTGTATATGCAGCGTTTTTCGCCATCATCTGATCAGACGTCTGTTTTTTCAAAAAGTTGCAGCGAGGTCCGTCAATTTACGCTATGGCAGGACAACTGATCTATCAAAGCTGCATTGGATCAATTTCAAGCTTTCTGCAGATCAGAATCACCATGTCAAAGGAGGCGCCGCCGATTCCCCGTGATAACAAGGTCATCAATGAGCTGTAGGGGATCCCGGCTTCCATTGAAAAGCTGCGAAGGCTTGTATAACGATCAAGAATCAGATTTCTCAGCTTCTGCTCCCGGCTCATTTTCGTTCTCCCGTCACAATTACGTCAATCTCACGCTCTCTAAGCATCGTAATCTGCTCATCCACACAGTCACCGTCTGTGATCACCGCATCAAACTTTTCGGCGTCACATACCCTGATGAACGCATTGACGCCGATTTTTGTGCCCGGCATGAGCAAATACCGCCTGCGGCTGTTTTGAATCACCGTCCGCTGAAATGAGGCCGCTTCATCAGTCGCATTGGACAAGCCAAAATCTGCTGTCAGACCGGCGCCCGTCAGAAAACAGCGATCAAAATGCATCCGGCCAACCATTTCCCGCGCCATGCTGTCATAAAACGACCCTCTGGGACTCATTCTGCCGCCGGTAAGATAGACGTCGATGTTATCACAACTGCGAAGCTCTTTGGCAATGTCCGCTGAATTGACAACCACTGTATAGTGATACTCCCGCGGCAGAAGCGAGGTCATGATGTAGCCAAACGATCCTCCGGTGAGAAAGACACTGTCGTTTTCCCGTATAAGCCCTGATGCGTGGGCTGCAATCTGCCTGTAGTTTTCAAATATCGGCATGGATTCAAAGCAGCGATCAGCAGGAGGCCGAAGGCCAACCTGCCGTACCGCAATTGCGCCGCCATGTGTTCTCTGGCAATGCCCCTTTTGCTCCAGGATTCGAAGATCCCGGCGTGCAGACTCATCCGATATCCCATACTTACCGGTTATTTCCGAAACCGTAATCTTTCCGTTTTCACGAATATAGTCCGATATTTCCCGATGACGTTCTTCAATAAACAAACGATCATCTCCAATCTGTAAAATAGCATCGAATTCGACGCTTTCAATATACCATGTAATCGGAAGTATTTCAATATATTCGGTAATCGGATTTGCGTATATTTTAAGCCTGCGATGGACACGCCATCGCAGGCTTATATCGGTTCTGTTATGTATACACGATGAAATCACAACACTGCATAACTTCCTGTGCCTTGTGATAGGTACTCTCCATCGGGATCCAGCGGGATAGAAATGCGCCAAGCATACGTGCACCATCGCGTGCTTCAATGCGCTGTACCTGTGTCACAGGATCTACGCTGAGGAATACCTTTACATCATACACATCCCGGAATTTCTGATGCAGACTGTAAGATCCTTCCACTACGCGCAGCGCAGTGGGGGATACCTGCTGCAGATCGCTGAACTTCTGCGTTCCGCAGTCAAAGATACGATAGACAAAGCTCTGTCCGCTTCTCAGACCAGGCAGTACTTCTTCCTCGAACCGCTCATAATCGATGTTTCCGCCGGGTTCGCGGAGTCGTTCCAGAGAGCGCTGAGAGGGCTGCAGGAAGAAGTCGTCCATATGCACACCCCCTGCGCCGTACGCTGCGGAAATGCACTCACAGACAAGGCTTTTGCCCGAACCACAGTTGCCGTCGATCGCCAGCACCGCATGACCCTTTTCCCGGATACAGGCATCTGCCGCCTGCAATGCTTTGAGCAGCTGCAATCCCGCCCGGCTGACAACACGGTAGGCAGGCTTATAGTTATCTCTGAAACGGTCACTGTGATGAACAGCAGGGCAGCCCGCAGCACGGTAGGCGAGGAGATAGGCATCCACCGTCGGCAGACAGCCTTCGCAGCACAGTTCTTCCAGTGTTTTAAGTTTCTTTTCAAAAGCTTCCCGTGAGCCGTTGGTCGTCCGGGCTGTATACAGGCAGGCAGCAGCCAGCGCCTCGGCAGAAAGGTGTCCTGAACTGACCGAAGTCAAATCAACTCTGTAAAAACCATCGCCTATGCTGACTGTATACGCATCCGGATCAGTCGAATCCGCCGCTGCCTGAACTTCCTGTGCTTCCTGACGGATGTAATCCAGAAAGCCCTCCGGATTTTGAATCATATGTCCGCACCCGAACTCATTTTGATACAGAAGCTTCACCAGATCCTGCGGCTGCATCTCCGGGTATCGTCTGAGATGTTCCTCCAGTATGCTGCGCATTGCGTTTTTATCCATCGGTACGACTCCTTAAACAATCTCGGCTTTGTTTTTCCTGACCGAGCGTATCTGCAAAAATGCCCCTGATCCCGCAGAAGGGATCAAGGGCATTATATCATGCATCAGCCTTCTTTGCAAGCACCCGTTTTCTTACGGCAGGAATGACCAGTGAGGGAACAGTACGTACACCAGCAGATATACAAGCGTCAGAAATACGCCCAGTCCCGCCATCAGCAGGCCGAAGGACATACTGCGGGCAATAATGCTGTTCTCATCCGAAATCTCGTCATGCCAGCGTGCAAACGTCTCCACGAAAGAACGCCGTCTGGCTCTGGTATGATGCGTTATATGATCATAAGCATTGACCAGACCGTCGGCAATGCGTCCCATAGCATAGGTCGTACGGGTACCGTTGGCCAGTTCCCTGTGCTCACGCCGCTCACGGAAGAGCGTACGGCGGATGATTACCAGAATCGAGTCGGTGGTACGCTCCAGAATACGGGCAATCAGAGCTCCCAGTGTCAGCGTCCAGCGTCCCAGAGGACCGTCGATTACGCGATCCATGACCCAGCCGATGCCGCCTCCAATGAGCACCAGAAGCCTGCACAGCGGACGGTACAGACCATCTTCCAGATCAAGGCTTTCCGGCCAGCGATTCACATAGCTGTACACTCCCTTGCTCTCACGCCTCATCGTCACCGTGCGAACAAAACCAAAGTAGATTACAGTACCGATGGCGATGGAGATGACCGCACCTTTGAGGTTTGTCCAGCTGAAGTAGGCAACCGCGTGGGCAGGTTCAGAGCCTGCCAGGAACCCCTGGGCAAAGCTTGCGATGGGATTCATCGTATGATAGGGAAGAAGGCCCAGAACGGGCAGGAGAATCGCTGAAAGCGTCAAAGCTGCACGGCTGAGGGGATTTGCATACGCTTTTGTGCCGTGGTGAGCGTCCTTTGCAGGCTTATCAATGAAGAGCACCACAAAGAGCTTTGTCATATAGGCAACCGTCATGCCGCCGGCAATCAGGAACAGCCATTCAATGACACTGAAAAGCGTTGTGTTCATCCCGTGATGAGCAAGCTCATGGATATACTCAACAATGCTTTCATGCAGCAGCGTCTTGCTGACATAACCCGAGCCCAACGGCAGACCCATGATGCTCCAGGCGCCGCAGACATACCAGAACATCAGCATCGGCTTTCCGCGTCCGTAGCCGCGCAGCGCATTGAGATCGAGCTTATGGGTGTTCATATAGCAGACACCCGCTACCATAAACAGCACGAGCTTGATCAGAGAATGGTTGACCATGTGCAGCGTTGTTCCACGAACCGCCAGTGCATTCTCATGTCCCAGCAATGCCATCATGCCCACACCCACCAAGATAAAACCGATCTGGGACATGGAGGAACAGGCAAGAGTACGCTTGAGATTAACCGAGAACAGCGCAAGGACAGCACCCAGCAGCATCGTAACCACGCCGAAGCAGAGAACCAGCATACCCCAGCGCTGATCATAGCGCAGGATATAGGTTGTCGTGACCAAATC
>SVMB01000106.1 GCA_015067675.1 Oscillospiraceae bacterium | reverse complement strand
TGCAAAAGCCGGTATAGACATCGGGCAGCTGCTTTGACCGTGCGGCCGAGAAGCCGATTTCCCGAAATTTATCCCGGAGAATCATGCCGTACTTGTCCGGATAATGCCCGGGATTGGGCGCCTGATTGGCATTGTTCATGTCCCAGATACCGCCGTCGATGCTGATGTTATCCTTCCAGGTGCCGAAGTCGTCATCCTCGGCCATGGCGCAGTCGGCGTGATCGGCAAGGCGGATCACGGCAAAGCGGGGGAGTTTCAGCGTCTGTCCGCCGTGAAGCTTGAGAGTCTTTGAAATCAGATAATTCTTCTCGGGTACCGGGAGGGCAATCTCTGAAAGCCGGGAGTCCAGCAGTTCCTGAATCGCCGGGTAATCGTCATGGATTCCGTCGCCGTAAAGGATATGTTTCATAGTCCGCACTCCGTTCTGCCACAGATTTATCAGTTGATGGCCGCGATGCCAAAGAGGATCGCGCTCTGGTTGATGTTCTGGCTGGCGTTGATGACCTTGAGCTTCACGATGCGCTTTTCCGGATGGGGATTTTCCCACTCATAGGCAAAGGCCGCAGTCTTGCCGTCGCGCACGATGGTGGTTTCATAGGCCAGCGCGCCGTACCAGTCCATGTTTTCCGTCCAGTAAGGCGCATGACCGGCACCCATCTCGGTGTTTTCACCGGCTTCGGCACCGGCGCCCTTGCGTAGGGTACGTCCGAAGTCGTAGTTGATGACACCCACGGTCTTACCGTAGACAAGGTTGGACAGAGCAACGGTTCCGTCCTCATAGAACAGCGCAATCGTGCCCAGATCCCACTGCTTATAGTCCGGGAAGCGGTAGGATGCGGTGTAGGGCATGGTCTGCTTGGCAGCGGCAAGGACAATCAGGCTCTTTGCGGTGAAATCGCACTCCATGTAGAGTCTCGCGGTGTCCACGCTGACGCCGAAGGCAAGCTCCCCGAACACATCCAGAGCTTTCGCTGCCCGGGTATCGGGACGGCTTGCGCGGCAGAGGTTGAGAAGGGCGATCGGATGATCCGCCGCCGTGCCCTTCCAGACAAGGCTTGCCTCGCCATGGGATGAGGGCAGCGCATAGCCGTGTACCACTGCCTTTGCCACCGGCACGAAATCCTGCACCGCCGCGCGCATGGCTTCAAACTTCGCGTCCTCATGATCCTCTTCCCAGAGCACCTTTGCAGAGGCCAGCAGTTCATACATCAGGCCGTCGAAGGAGAGCGTCTGCTCATCGGTCACGCACCAGGTGGAGAGCTCCGCGCCCAGTACGCCCGGCTTGCGGGAGCGCTTTTCCCAATCGGCGAAGTTATTGCCGTGGAAGTTGCCGTAGATGAGCTCGATGCCGTGGGAATTGAAGCATTCCTCGGTCTGGGTACCCAGCGAATGGTACCAGTCCAGCATCAGGATATCGTTGGGGATGTCGTTGATGGCTTCATACGTTGCCGGACGCTTATAGTACGCACCGTAGGCGTTGACCCGCTCGATCTCCACGCCGCCGCGGTCGGTGCCGTCAAAACCGCGGAACTTCTGCAGCGCCTCGCCCCACATGGCCATACGGATACCGCGCTCGGCATAGAAGGCGTGCAGGCGGTTCAACTCATAGGCCAGCAGCTCGTGTCCGGTCTTTTCCCGGCAGCGGGGGCATTCGCCGAGAATGCGCACCTCATCGTGACCGATGGAGACGGTGGAAGGCTCAAACACTTCCAGCACTTCCTCGGCCAGTTCAAAGTAGAGCTTATAGCTTTCCTCATTGAGGGGACAGTAGGAATCCGGGAAGGGATCGTCGGAAAGCTCGGCAATCTCCTTGTGGGGAATGGTCATGTAGTAGCTGTGGCTCAGAGCCTGGATCTCGGGTATAACCTCCATGCCCAGGCTCTTTGCGTGGGCAACAATCCCTCTCACCTCGTCCTTGGTCAGGTAGGAGCTGCCGGCTAGCTCGGTGTGAACGGAGTCCTTCCAGTACTTGTCCGCCCACTGCATCGCGTAGCTGCCGCCGACGCCGGGGAAGATGTGATTCGCCGTATGGCAGAACTCCTCCCAGCAGGTGTTGACCTCGGGATGGCGTTCATATTCCATGCCCGCGCCCACTTCGATGATGACCATATTCATCTTGGCCTGCGCCATCATATCAAGAATCCGGCAGAAGGCGTCGATGTTCTTTCGTGAGGGCATATACATATGCACGCCGCGGATAGTCTTGTAGGGCGCGTCGTCGATATCCACGCAGGGCAGAGCTTTTGCATCGGTTTCGGCCAGCATCTGCGAAAGCGTCGCCGCGCCCATTACCGCTCCCTGCAGGTCACAGGCGTATACCTGCGCCTGTGATGCATCGATCTGCAGGCGATAAGTGCCCGCAGCCCGGGATTCATCCCGCTGGAAGGCAATTTTGCCGCCGTCGGCCACATAATCCGCCTTCACGCCGCAAAGCCGCTCCACCGCACGGCCAAGAAAGTCCGCCGCGCCCTGATAAGCACCTGCGCAGACCGTCAGCTTATCCAGTTTCAGCATGTCATCCCCGCACACACACTGCCGGGGCTTCGGAAAGAGCTTCATATCGCACATTTTCCTTTCCACATTGCAGATTAACCCGTTATCTCAGCAACCGGGATTTCTGCGCCCAGTATAGCATACTTTTTCCCCTGCCGCAACACTTCCCGCCGAAACTTCCCGCGGTATTTCCGTTCGCCCGGGCGATTTTGCAAAAACGCTTCTTTCCAAACGCGTCACATTGTGCTATAATGAAACATATTACGGATATTCTCCGTGACTTCGGATTGCAAACAAAGAAAGGCGGTATATGACATGAAATGTGCTGACTGGAAAACCGGAGCGTCCCTTGCTTTCAACCGCAGACTTGACCGCGAAGAACTGATGACGGCGAAAGCCGCCGGTATTGACTGTGTGGAACTGTCGTTTAGCTGTGACCAGTACTATAACCAGCTGAACTTTACCGAAAAGGCCGAGGAATACAAGGCCCTCGCCGAAGAAATCGGCATCGAGCTGTGGTCGATTCACCTGCCCTTCGGCTGGACGCTGGATATTTCCCTGCTGGACGATGCACAGCGCAACGAAACCATGCGCATCAACCGTGAGCTGATGGCAGCCGCTGCCCGCGCCGGGATCAAAGTGGTCGTTGTCCATCCCAGCTCCGAGCCTATCTCCGACGAGGAACGTCCCCAGCGTCTGATTAACTCCCGTGAAAACCTCAAGATCCTGGCTGCCTATGCAAAGGAACTGGGCATGCGTCTCGCCGTCGAGGATCTGCCCCGCACCTGCCTCATCAACCATTCCGACGAAGCGCTGTATATGCTCAAGGACAACCCCGATCTTTACATCGTCTTTGATACCAATCATCTGCTGGGTCAGGACAACGTGGAGTTCATCGAAGCCGTGGGCGATCGCATCATCACGCTGCACGTCTCCGACTACGACTTCATCGACGAGCGCCACTGGGTCCCGCTGGAAGGCAAGATCGACTGGAAGGCTCTCATCAACGCCCTCGAAGCCAAGGGTTACTGCGGCCCGTGGATGTATGAGATCGCATCCGACGACGGACGGCGCACTTACGCCGGTTTCAAGGCCAATCACGCAGAGCTTGCCCGTCTGTCCGCCGCAAACTAAGCTGTTCTCGGCCGGTCTGATAGATTTCCCTCGTTATCAACCCCCCAAATGAAACAACCGCCTCCGGAAGTCGTTTCCGAAGGCGGTTTCTCTATGCAGCAAATGCGATCTTACTTGGTGGTGAAGCCCACGGCGTCGTAGGAATCGCGGTATCTGGGGCGAACGAGGCAGGTGGCATTGGCAGCGTCCCAGTTGAGGAAGTGCTGCGTGGTCTTGTGGCGGGCGAGGGCTTCCTCGGACTCCCAGACTTCGTAGAGCACGAATTTGTTGGGCTCTTCCTTATTGCGCAGCACGTCGAAGCGGATGCAGCCCTCTTCCTTGACGGAACCTTCATGGTTCAGGCGGGAGATTTCGGCAAACTCTTCGGCCTTTTCGGGCTTGGCTTCCAGATAAACGATGACGATCTTCATGATGCGTTCTCCTTATGTGAATTGATGCAGGCGTGAAATGCCCTTGGAATGGTTATAGCATATTTCACGCACCCTGTCAAGACGGGAATGGTTTGACACGGCCTCTTTACATCCCGGTTCCGCTGTGCTACAATGGTCTTACCATCAAAAAAGGAGCCCCCAATCATGCTCACACTGCGAATGGCCACTTCAGCCGACGCCGAAGCGCTGGTCGGCATCTACCGGGAATACATCGATACCCCCGTTACGTTTGAATATACTGCGCCCTCGGTTGAGGAGTTTGCCGGGCGGATTGAAAAGACACTCACCCAGTATCCGTGGCTGGTCTGCGAGGAGGACGGCGTCATCATCGGCTACGCCTACGCCTCCCGTCACCGTGAGCGCGCGGCCTACGGCTGGAATGCGTCGCTTTCCATCTACCTGACGGAGCGCTGCACCGGCCGCAGAATCGGCGCCCGTCTCTATGGAGCGCTGCTGGAGCTGCTGCGGCGTCAGAACATCATCAACGTCTATGCCGCCGTGACCGACCCTAATCCGCTGAGCCACAGCTTTCACCGTGCCGAAGGCTTTGAGGCGCTGGGCACCTTCCGCCACACCGGCTACAAGAACGGCCGCTGGTACGATGTGGTGCACTATGAAAAGCAGCTCTCTCCCCTGACGGACTCCCCCGCCGCTTTTATCCCCATCGGGGAACTGGATGCCGCTGCCATCGAAGAAATCCTTGCCCGCCAAAGTGCATGACAAAAGCCGAATCCGATCACGGATTCGGCTTTCACTTTCTCATTTCTCCCACGCAGGGTTCTTCCTGACCTCTTCCCACAGGATCGGCGTGATGCCGGGATAGGTCACATCCTCCGGCAGCTCGTCAAAGAGCCGTACCTCCGCCATTTCGCTCTCCGGAATCGCACCCAGCTCCCGGATATGCGCGATGAACACCTGCCCGTTTGCCCAGCCTGCGTCATCGCTTGCCCAGTAGTCAAACGCCGGTACGATGTCAAAATCCACCGCGCCCGATTCCTCATACAGTTCCCGGCGTGCGCAGTCCATCGTCGCCTCTTCCGCTTCAATGTGCCCGCCCTGATTTTCCCAGGTGGTGCGCTTTTTGTGGCGGCTGAGCAGGAGTTTACCCTGATATTTCGAAAAGATCACGGTAAATCGGTAATCGCCGAGTTCACCCAGCGCATGAATGCGGCATCCCATAACAAAACCCTCCGCATGGTCGTACATTTGTTTGTACAGTATACCACGCAGACGTCTGCTTGTCAAGAACAGGAGCTGCAGCGATCGCTGCAGCTCCTGTTGTGCTGATCAGATACTTGTTCAGATGCGGGCAACGCCGGAGTCGCGGGCCGCCTGGGCAACCGCCGCAGCCACGGCGGGGCCAACGCGGGGATCAAATGCCTTGGGAATGATATAATCCGCGCACAGCTCCTCGTCGGAGATAAGCCCGGCGATAGCCATCGCTGCCGCCATCTTCATTTCCTCATTGATATCGGAGGCGCGCACGTCGAAGGTGCCGCGGAAGATGCCGGGGAAGGCCAGAACGTTATTGACCTGGTTGGGGAAGTCGCTGCGGCCGGTGGAAACCACCGCCGCGCCGCCTGCCTTGGCATCGTCGGGGAAGATTTCGGGAGTGGGGTTGGCACAGGCGAAGATGATGGCGTCACGATTCATGCTCTTGACCATCTCGGTGGTCAGGGTACCGGGAGCGGAGACACCGATAAAGACGTCGGCGCCAACGATGACGTCGGCAAGGGAGCCCTGCTTCTTCTCAAGGTTTGTGACCTCGGCCATCTCGGCCTTGATCCAGTTAAGACCGTCGCGGCCGGTGTAGATGGCGCCTGCGCGGTCGGTCATGATGACATTTTTGAAGCCTGCGGACAGCAGCAGCTTCACGATGGAAATCGCAGCAGCGCCGGCACCGGAGGTGACGATACGCACGTCCTCCTTCTTCTTGCCCACGACCTTCAGCGCGTTGACAAGACCTGCCAGCGTGACGATGGCAGTGCCGTGCTGGTCGTCATGAAAGATCGGGATGTCGCACTTTTCCTTGAGCTTGCGCTCGATCTCGAAGCAGCGGGGCGCCGCGATATCTTCCAGATTGACGCCGCCGAAGGATCCGGAGATCATGTAGATGGTATTGACGATCTCGTCAACATCCTTACTCTTGATACACAGCGGGAACGCATCCACGTCGCCGAAGGCCTTGAACAGCACGCACTTGCCTTCCATGACGGGCATACCGGCCTCGGGGCCGATGTCGCCCAGGCCGAGAACCGCGGTACCGTCGGTGATGACGGCGCAGAGGTTATGGCGGCGGGTCAGGTCATAGCTCTTACCCACGTCCTTCTGGATCTCCAGACAGGGCTGGGCAACACCCGGGGTATAGGCCAGGGACAGATCATCACGGGTTTCCACGGGCACCGTCGCCACAACTTCGATTTTACCTTTCCATTCGCCATGCAGGCGCAGGGATTCTTTCGCGTAATCCATAAAATAATCCTCCCGGACACATAATCGGCCGGATACGGCGCTGCATTTTCCGATGCAGAATTGTCCGATAAAATCAGGCAATCGCGCCCATTCCGTTCATGCCGGTGCAAAAAATGCACCATTTCCTCATCTGCATTATAGCATGCAGCTTCCCAAAAAGCAATACGACCTATCTATTTTCCCATATGTTTGTTATATATGAAAAGGAATCATGTCGAATCAGTCAATTATTCCCCCGCGATGCAGAAGCCGCCCTCTGCGCGGTTTGCAGAGAGCGGCTTCTCAGTATTTCACAATGCACTTACCAGTTGGAAATAACCTCGCGATTGACGTAATCGTAGCACAGCACGTGCTTGGGGCGCAGGTAATGATCCATGCAGTCGCCGATGCGGACAATCTTGATCAGACCCATCACCGTATCCACGGTCATGACGTTGAAGCAGTCGTAATTGCGGGAGTTTTCGGCACGCAGACCGTCGGTCCAGCCGTTCCAGTTGGTGGCGCATTCCACGATCACGTTGAGCACACCGGCGTCGGTGTAGCCGATGTAGTCGCTGTGGCGATGGCCGGCCAGATGGCAGACGTGTTTTCCGCCGGCTTCCTTGAAGTGTACAATCGCAGGTTCAAAGGGCGAGGGAACATCCTTGCCGCCCACCTGCGTATAGTCCGTCTTTGTCTGGAAGGTCACGGGCAGAGGCTTTGACACGAAGTCGGTGGCGGCGTGGGACGCCGTGATCACGCAGAGATCTTTCTCCCGGGCATCTTTCAGCACGCCTTCCAGCCAGGCAATCTGCTCAGGGAGATCGTAGTAGAGATCCAGCACGATCAGCCGCAGATTGGACTGGGGGATATCCTTATAATACGCCATCGGAGAGGGCGCGTCCATGAAGGTCACGTCCCAGTTTTCCGTGCGGTTAAAGAGCAGGCTGTGGGTTTTTTCCTTGGGCGCCTGACGGTAAGGCTCACGCAGGAGGGTATTGTGGGCGTTGGTGTCGTGATTGCCTGTGCAGTTGAGTACCGGATGCACGCAGGGGACACCTTCGTTATAGCAGTCGGTGTACGCGCCCTGGTAGTTGCCGCAGTAGTCACCGGTGTGCAGGGCAAAGGAGATGTAATCCCGGTAGTGGTTGACGTACTCCACCAGTCTATTCCACAGCGGGAGCTGGTTATGCACGTCGGAGAAGTGGACAAACTGCAGCGGCACGTAGGGATCCTTGAAGTGATCGTTGCGGGGAGAGGAGCTTTGAATGACACAGGGCTCCATATCCCGGTTGAGTGTCAGAATACTGTTGGGATCGTAAACGCCGAATTTCGGTGCAGGATTGGCAAACTCCATTCCGAAAACCTCCCTATTACATGGAATCAGAACTCGAAATCGCCGATGAGCGGACAGTGATCGGAGGAACGCAGGGCGATGTCCGAGGTTACGACCGCGAACTTCAAAGCTTTCAGATGCTCGCCGTAGGTGAAGATATAGTCCAGCGTTCGGTCGGGCATATCCGGACTGAAGTAGAGCCCATCGGGACCCAGCTGGGGATAGCCGTGGATGGTATGGCTGTCGGTGGACGTTTGCGCCGTGTGACGGATATCCACAAAGCCTTCTTCGAGCATGGAAAAGTACGGCGCTTCGCCCGATTTGGAGCCCTTACCGCAATTGAGGTCACCGGAGACGATGATGGGCGCACCGAAACGTGCGCAAAGCGCGTCACAGTGCATTTTGAGCTCTTTGACGTTTTCAAGGCGCTGGCGGAAATCCTCCTCCGCCGCATTCTTATACCAGAAATGGGTGGATGCGACGCATACGCGCTTATGAGAGCTCTTCTGTTCCAGTACCGCCCAGGTAACGGCCTTGGACATGACGTCGTTGAGGCCCGAATAGGGTTCAAACCCGCAGTCCACAAGGTTCCAGGCGTCCTTTTTATAGAAAACCGCCGTATGGTTGAGCATCTGCTTCTCCACAGGCGCCTCGGCATACACGTCGGCCAGAATCTCCTGTATAGGCTCCTTACCCACGCGGCTGGTACCGGGGTTACACTCCTGCAGGGAGCAGAAATCGGGCTGATACTCCGCAATCATCTCACGGATCAGACGGTTGCGCTCACCAATGGGCATTTTGGTGCCGCCCCAGATATTTTGATTATACAGACGTATCATAGCTTTTTTCAAACCTTACACAGCTGCTCAGAACGAAAAATCGCCAATCAGCGGGCAATGGTCGGAGGAGCGCAGGGCGATATCAGTGGTCACAACGGCGAACTTCTCAGGCGTCAGATGCGTGCCGTAGGTGAAGATGTAATCAAGCGTCATGCTGGGCTTGTCCGTGCAGAAGTAAAGACCGTCGGCGCCCTGCAGGGGATAGTGGTGGATGGTAAAGCTGTCGGTGGTATCGGCGGCCTTATGGCGGATGTCCTCAAAGCCCTGCTCGACCATGGCAAAGTAGGGAGCTTCACCAGACTTGGATCCTTTACCACAATTCAGATCGCCGGAAACGATGATGGGCGCGGCGAACTCGGCATAGAGCGCATCGCAGCGGGCTTTGAGCTGCCGGACGTTCTCAATACGCTGGCGGAAATCCTCCTCCGCCGCATTCTTGTACCAGAAATGGGTGGACACGACGCAGACGCGCTTGCCCGAGCTCTTCTGCGCAAGCACAGCCCAGGTGAGGGACTTGGACTGACCGTCGTTGAGGCCCTCGTAGGTTTCAAAGCCGGAGTTGATGAGATCCCAGGCGTCCTTTTTATAGAAAACGGGGGTAAAGTTGCGCATCTGGTTCTCACGTGATGCCTCGGCATAGACGTCAGCCAGAATCTCGTGCATGGGATCATTGCCCACACGGCTGGTGCGGGGATTGCACTCCTGCAGGGAGCAGAAATCGGGCTGATACTCCGCGATCATCTCACGGATCAGGCGGTTGCGCTCACCGATGGGCATCTGGGTATTGCCCCAAATGTTCTGATTATACAGACGAATCATCGTTTTCCTCCTGTTACAGACTGGAAAGAGCAGCGCTTCAAGCGTTGCTCTTTTCTCAGCTCTGAAATAATTGTGATTACAGATTGATCTCGTCGCGGTCGGCGACCAGATAAACGGGGTAGCTGTATTTGCCGTTGAGGGCACGGATCTGATCAAACTTATCAAAAGGATAGACGTGATTGAAGTAAACGGCCTTGGCCTTGCAGGTTTCCAGATAAGGTGCAATCTGCGCGACACCGAAATGGGCCATTTCACAGATGAACACGTCCAGCTCTTCCTCGGCTACGATTTTCGGCACATCGGCCTTTTCCAGCATATAGGACATATCGCCGGAGAACAGCACGCGCTTGCCTTCGGCCTCAATGAGGATGGCGTAGGCAGGGCGGTTCTGCGACGCCATGTGTTTGGTGGGAATCAGGGACAGACGCATATTATCATCCTCATAGACGAAGTCTGCGTCCACCGTATGGAAGCGGATACGTTCAGGGTCGAGCTTATTGCCCACAAGACTGATGAGCTGCGTCAGAGAATCGGCCAGTTCCTGCTCGGTTACATAAAAGTCAGCCGAGCTGTCGCGGTAGTACCAGTTCATCAGATCTGCCATATGCAGAATACCGTTGGTGTGGTCGCCGTGAACATGCGTGGTGAATACCGCACGCACATCGTTTACGTCGCGGCCAAGGCGCAGAAGCTCGTCGATAACCGGTGCACCGGCGTCGATGAAGTAGATGCTCTTGCCGATCTCGAGCATGGCGCAGGAGCAGTAGCGGTCAGGGGCTGGAACACCATGGCTGGAACCGATGAATGTGATCTTCATATCTGATTTCACCTTTCAGGCAGAATTGTGAAACGATCTAATTACTTGATATCGCCGTCGTCGAAGGGATCGCCGCACTCAGGGCAGAACTTCGGAGGCTTGGTGGGATCGGCAGGCTCCCAGCCGCATTTGTCGCACTTGAACTGGGGCACACCGGCGGGCTTCTTGGCACCGCACTCGGGGCAGAACTTGCCCTTATTCACCGCGCCGCAGGCGCAGACCCAGCCGTCAGCCACCACTTCGGGACGCTTGGCGCCGCATTCGGGGCAGAACTTGCCGGTGGCTTCGTGGCCGCAGGCGCACTTCCAGGTATTCGCCGCAGGCTTGGGCTCGGGCTTCTTCGCGCCACACTCGGGGCAGAACTTACCCGTCGCCGTATGACCGCAGGCGCACTTCCAGCTGTCCGCCGCAGGAGCTGCGGGCGCTGCAGCGGCGGCTGCCGCCTTTGCCTGCGCTTCGGCCATCATCTGATCGAGTTCTGCCTGCTTGGTACGCAGCGCCTCTTCCTGCTGTGCCTGCGCAAACAGGTTGGCAGAGGAGTTGCCTCCGGCGTTCATCGCCATGCCCATTCCCATGAAGCCGGTCATGGCTCCCGCGGTATTGCCCGCCGCGGTCTTCATCGCATCGGCTTCGGCCGCAGCTCTCATGGCCGCCGCACGGCGGGGATCCAGGTAGGCGGCGTCTTTCTGCATCTGCTTGAGCATCGCCTCGTCCTCGTCGGTGGCCTTCACGCTGGACATACCAAACGCCACGATCTCGATACCGCGCAGATCACGCCACTTCGCCGACAGCTCGTCGTTGAGCACCCCGGTCATCTCGGTGGTATGTCCCGGCAGCGCAGAGTAACGGATGCCCATCGCGGAGATGCGGGCAAACGCCGGCTGCAGAGCCGTCAGCAGCTCGGTTCTCAGCTGGCTGTCAAGCATGCCGCGCTCGTATTCCTCTTCCACGTTGCCGCAGACATTGGTATAGAACAGCAGCGGGTCGGCCAGACGGTAGCTGTATTCACCGAAGCAGCGGATGGAAATATCGATATCGATGGCGGCACGCTCATCCACGACGCGAAACGGCACCGGCGAGGGCGTACCGTACTTGTTGCCGATGATTTCCTTGGTATTGAAGTAGTAAACGCGCTGATCCTTGCCGGCCTGACCGCCGAACGCAAA
>SVMB01000105.1 GCA_015067675.1 Oscillospiraceae bacterium | reverse complement strand
AAACGGTGCTTCTGTCCACCCATCTCATCGAAGAGGTCTCCGATTTCATCGGCCGCGCACTGCTCATCCGGAAGGGTTCCATCGTCGGCGACGTGTCCACCCTCGATCTGCAGGACGAAGGCCAGTCGCTGATGGGTTTCATCAAGCAGACCTACAACTACCGCGCCGACCGTGTCAGCCGCGCACTGGACGAGCTCAGCGGCAGAGAGGAGTAACGGATGAAACGAAGCGTCATCATTCTTCTGGTGCTGCTCATCCTCGGCGGCACAGCGCTGGGATACCTGCACACCGGCATCAATGCCGTGCGTGAGGACGTGGTGTTCACCGAAAAGCAGCTTCTGGGCGATCGTACCGCCGCCGAAGGACTGCGCATCGACACCGGCGCCAATTATCACGATCAGCTCCACTGGGACAGCGCCACCCGCTTCACCGCTGACAGTCATACCACCGACACCGACTATCACTTCACCTACACCCGGGAGTATTCCCTCCGTCAGTACGAGCTATCCGGGCTCATACTGAACAACTTCACAGATTATCATCTGAATATGGACGCGGATATCGAGGATCTCTCCGGCATCACCCTTGCCTACCGGGAACTCTTCGACGCCACGGCGCCCGGTACCGAGAGCGAAGCTGTTATCAACCTCGCCGATTACTACGACTATTTTCCCATGGAGATAAGCCTCGATCTCACGGAATTTGGTTTCAGTGGCCGCAGCTTCGAAAACGATTACATTCTCGATGATCCTGACATCTATAACGTGACCGGCGACCAGCAGTATTTCAATCAGCTGGAGCTCCTGCTCACGCTGCATGAATACTTCCGCATCCCGGTGCCCAAGAATCATGTGATGACCATCAACATCGAACGCTCCGTTGACGGCCATCACACAAGCTGGGGCAGCAGCTGGGGTACCGGTGGCAGCAGTTACAGCAGCATCTCTACCGTGACGCAGGCCGCCGCCACTGAGGTTCCCACCGCACCGCTGGCAAGTCCCGTGATCGACGAGGAAGAGTACGACTTCTATGATATGTACTCCTGGTGCATCACCACCGACGACGCCATGTACTTTTCCTTCTACAACCGCACCCGAAACGGCCATACCGTGGACACCAGTCTCATTCCCGGCGGCTACGGCATCTACCGTCTGCCCTACGGCAAGGTAGAAAACGATCAGCTTGTCTTCTGCGATCAGCTCTCCACCGTCTTTTCCCTGCCTGCCGATGCAAACATCACCGACATGGCAGAAGGCCGGGACAATACCATTCTGCTCACAAACCTCAACGATGACGGCACCTACACCATGACCGTTATCGACATCGCCACCATGGAAGTGATCGACGTTCTGGATCTCCCCTATGTTGATGAGATCTACGACATCCGTTACTTCGACGATTTTATCTTCTGCCGTACCCGAAACGACTATTTCCTGCTCATCGAGCAGTCCGAGGACCGTACCGTGGAACTGCGCATTTATGCGGAATCCATGCCCGAAGAGCTGGAAGCGATCTACCGCGGGTACTACTACAACTACTGCTCCATGGACTGGGACGGCGAGCGTCTCGCCATGGCCTACTGGCTGACCGTCCCCGAGACCTACCGGGAAAGCTGCGGCTTTTATCTCGCGGTCTACGACGCATCGGGCCTGATCTACTACGGCGAGTATGCAAACTCTCTCACGCCCTGGTATGATCCGGTGGGATATACCGCCGAATACTGCTCTGCCGACGGCAGCCGCGGCATCACCGTGGAATGGGAATAAGTAAACAAACGCCAAAAGCGGCGCCGGATAATACCGGCGCCGCTTTTTTATGTTCGGGATACGATTGTGCAGGTGATTAGTTGGAGTGACGGAAGAAGTGGAAGCCGCCGAGGATCGCGGGATTGCCGGGATCGCCTTCCAGCAGCTCCTTGTAATTCAGGGCTACCTTCTTATAGGCCGCGGCGTACTGCTCGATGATCTCGGGATAGTACTTCTTAAACCACGGAATGTTATAGGTCATGGTACCGATCTTCTCAGCCAGGGCGAGATTGTCATCGGTGGTGCGCACATCGCGGTCGGCAAAAGCGATACGGGTAGGCTTGCCGTCGCCGTAGACGTCGCAGGTCTGGAACAGGTTATGGGTATGCAGGGAGGTGTTGCAGCCGGGGGTGCACAGGCCGACGCCTTCGGCGCGGACTGCTTCGCAGAAGCGGGTGACAGACAGGCCGCCCAGTTCCTCGGAGCGATACAGACCCTTGGCAGCATACCAGCCGGCCATGTTGGAACCGGTGGCTTCGTCAACGCGGTGAGCGCGGATGCCGGGCACGCCTTCCAGCAGATCCCAGAAGTAGTTCATCGAGCGGCGGATCTCTTCGCAGCGCTCGTCGTAGTACTTGAGCTGCACACGGCCCACAGCACTGGAGAGCTGATGCATACGATACTTATAGCCGCCCAGAGGCAGGTTGACATAATTGATCAGTTCGGGCTCGGTGACATTTTCCTTGGTGAAGCGCTCGTAGTGACCCAGGGACATGGCATATTCGTAGATGGTGCGGTTATTGGTAACCAGCATACCGGCCTCGCCGATGGCCAGAGACTTGCCGCTCATCAGGGACATGGCAGCGACATCGCCGATGGTGCCCAGCTTACGGCCCTTATACAGACCGCCCTGCGCATGGGAAACATCCTCGATGACCTTCAGATTATGCTTCTTCGCAATCTCCATGATGGGATCCATGTCGGCGGGATGGCCGAGGTAGTGGACGACCATGATGGCGCGGGTAGCAGGGCTGATGCAGCGCTCGATGTCGGCGGGATCAATGCAGAGGGTGTCGGGATCGACGTTGGCAAAGACGGGGGTGCCGCCCAGGCTCATGCACTGCAGGCCGGAAGCCCAGTAGGTGATATCGGGGCAGATAAGCTCGGTGCCGCGGCGGATGCCGCAGGCGTACATGGCAGCCTGCAGGGAAGCAGTACCGGAGGAGAAGCCCAGAGCATACTCAGTGCCGTTCCACGCAGCGAAATCCTTTTCAAAAGCCATGGTCACGTCCGTGCCGGACATGCCGCCTCTGCGCAGGACCTCCAGAACCGCATCCTCATCCTCCTTGGTGATGATGGGCCAGGTGAAAATATCGCGGGACTCGATGGTACAAGCCTTCGGGCCGCCAAACAGAGCAAGTTCAGACATATGCAATTCTCCTTTACAGTGATGAATTCTGTAGCTTCGTTATATCACAAAACGTGGCCGTATGCAAGGGTTTTAGCAGAAAATGATCGGTGCGTATTGCTTCATTATCAAAAAGTATCAAAGCGGAAGGCTGCGTTGAAGGCGGATTTTCCCGCGATCCGGGCATCAAAGCAGTCATACTCGTCTTTTTTCCCGGTCAGACAGTCAAGCACGTCGCCATATTTGGACTCCCCGGCGTAGTGAATATGGGCCTCCCGGATAAAACGGCGCTCGCCTTGGGCGAATTCCAGCGCATCCAGCGCCAGATCCACCGCACGGGCATTGTTGAGATGGGCATTCTGGTCAAGATCGGCATACCGGATCTCCCGGCTGCCGCAGGGCGTCAGCTCTCCCATGCGCACATGGGCAGGCGCCGGTACTTCGAGCGGTCCGGTGAAAGGATCAATGGGCGCAAGCTTGACCAGTCTGCGGGGAATCTCCAGGCTGACCGCAGCCCAGATGCTGGTTCCCATGATCACCGGGGTATCCTCCCGGAAGAGCACATAATGGCGCGTCCAGGAAGCGCCGCGGGCTGAGGCATGCCAGGTCTGCAGCCGCAGTTCTCCCGTACCGACGGCCTCGCTCATCCATACGGAGGTACGATTGACAATCCAGAACGCGCCCTGACGGATCAGGTCATCCCGGGACAGGTTCATGGTTGCGGCATCGGCTGTAGCGGCATCCTGCAGGGCTGCAAGAATCGAGGAAAGCCGCCAGCAGCTGTGCACATCCAGCTGCGATTCGGTTACGTTGATTTGCGTGGTATACATGATTCAATTACTCCTGATTACAGGGCAGCGGAAGCCAGGCCAGCACCTTCTGGATATGGGTATCCCAGAAGTCCCAGTTATGATTGCCGGGGGCTTCCATATAGTTGATATTGAAGGCTTCGCCGTAACGCTCGCGGAAGATGCGGTTATCCTGCAGCAGGAAATCCGACTCGCCGCAGGCCATGAATACGGCAGGCTTCCGGATTTTCTCAGCGATGATCCGGTCAGCCAGAGCCGTCAGGTCGTTGCCGCTGCCCGCGACTTCCTCCACGGGACCAAAGACGTGCAGGAATTCGTTGCTGCGCTCCGGCGTCACCTCACGGATGAGCCGGTCGGTGATCAGCGTCACACCGGAGAGGCTGGCAACTGCGGCATAGCGGTCAGGATAGGTCAGCGCAAGCTTGAGAGCGCCGTAGCCGCCCATGGAAAGACCGGCCACGAAGGTATCCTCACGCTTATCGGACACCGGGAAGTATGCCTTGCAGATCGCAGGCAGCTCCTCGGCCACGAAGTCGAAGTATTTGTGTCCCGACACGGTATTGGTATAAAAGGAGCGATGGACATTGGGCATGACCACGATGAGATCCTTACCCGTCACATAGCTTTCGATGCGGGTACGGCGCTGCCAGATCGTATGGTCATCGGAAAGGCCGTGCAGCAGATAGAGCACGGGATAGTTCTTTCGTTCCTGCGCGTTGGGATACTGTACGGTATCAGGCAGCAGAATGTCGCAGCTGCAGGCCATTCCCAGCGCGTGGGAGTGGAAATTCATATGAATCAGAGGCATAGGTCTATCTCCTTTTTTTCAGATATAACAAAGTCTTACACTTCGTCCAGGGACCAGCGGGTATAGAGGAAAGAGGTGCTGGGATCCTCACCCCAGGCCTGATAATAAACCGTCAGGATGGATCCGTCGGCAAGCTCCACACTGCAGGGATAACCCAGATCGGCGCGTTCGCCGCGGGACAGCTCCACGTCCTTTGCCCAGGTCTTACCGTCATCGTAGCTGATGAGGACGTGCTCACCGTAGGGCAGTTCGCGGCGGCCATAGGCGCAGATGACAGCACCGGAAGAATGCTGCAGCAGGTGGGGAGGCGAACCGGTCATATCCAGATGCGTCGGAACAGACCAGGTTCTGCCGCCGTCGTCGGACCAGGTCTGGAACATATGCAGCCCGTGACCAAACGGGAATTCCGTCTGACCGGTGGCACACTCATAGCGGATCATGCCCAGAATACGGCCGTTTGCAAGCTGGATGGCATGAGGCTCATGGAAATTGTTCCACTCGACGTTTTCCGGCAGAGGCACCGTACCAAGCTCCGTCCATTCATGTCCATCGGTTGACGTCCATGCGGTGATCTTATCCCGGTATTCGGGATCCGAATAAGGATGTGAATAGGCATTTTCATCCCTGGAGACACGATCGGAGTACATGCCCTTTCCAAAGTACAGCAGCGTTCCGTCGTTCATCACGCTGGGACCGTGAGGAGAACTGATCTCCATCTTCATCGGCTCGCCCCAGGAAAAACCGCCGTCCTCACTCAGGCGCATCCAGGAACCGCAGCGGGTCTTCAATTCAGGCTCCACGGTATCCATATAGGCATGATACAGCGGCTGCATGGGATCATCGTCCCGTGCCGAAAAGTAGTGCAGAGGATGGTTAAACCAGGTCAGTGCCAGGCGTTTTCCGCCCAGATGGACGATACCGGCGTCACGGTCATCAAGCATCGTATCGTTGACCACCACCGGTTCCGACCATGTCTTTCCGTCGTCAAAGCTATAAAAAAGTTCGGTCTTGCCAAAGGGGCAGATATGGCGGGTACGCTGACCCGAGCAGGCAGCAACAAGAGTATGCTCGTCGATGCGGGTAACGCTTCCCCAGCCGAAGTAGCTGAACAGGGAGTCCGGTTTACGGCAGATAATTCCATGTTCCATCGTTTTTCCTCCAATTTTCGAATGATTCCACCTGTTTTACTGTTTTTCAGCAAGAAGAATTCAGAATTGGTTCCGGATCACACTTCGTCCAGTGACCAGCGGGTATAAAGGAAAGATGTACTGGGATCGTTTTCCCAGGCCTGATAATAAACCGTCAGGATGGATCCGTCGGCCAGCTCCACGCTGCAGGGATAGCCCAGATCGGCGCGTTCGCCGCGGGACAGCTCCTCATCCTTTGCCCAGGTCTTACCGTCATCGTAGCTGATAAGCGCACGCTCACCATACGGTTCCTCACGGCGTCCGTAGACGCAGATCACGGCACCCGAGGAATGCCGAAGCAGATGGGGCGGCGAACCGGACACGTCCACGTGTTCCGGTACCGTCCAGGTCTTGCCGCCGTCATCCGACCAGGTCTGAAACATGGAAAATGATCTGCCGTAAGGAGAAGGAGAATTTCTGTGCTGATAGCGGATCATGCCCAGAATCCGCCCATTGGGGAGCTGAATCGCGTGGGGCTCATGGAAATTATTCCAGATCGTGTTCTCCGGCAGCGGCACAATACCCAACTCCGTCCATTCCTTGCCGTCGGGAGACGACCAGCAGGCAATTGTCTCGTCCGGACGCTGATATTCCTTCGAATCGCGGTCATATTTATCCGAATACTTGGTTTTTCCCAGATAAAGAAGCGTGCCGTCGTTCATGACAGAGGGCCCATGCGGCGTGCTGACCTCGACCTTGATCGGTTCACCCCAGGAAAAGCCGCCGTCCTCGCTCAGGCGGATATACGATCCCTGCAGAGCCTTGTCCATCGGCTCAACGGTATCCATATATGCCTTCATCATGCGTGCGTAAGGCGTATCGAGTTCTTTGGGCTCACAGTAGCGCAGCGGATGGTTAAACCAGGTCATCAGCAGGCGTTTTCCGCCCAGATGCACGATACCCGCGTCACGGTCGTCAAGCACCGTATCGTTGACCACCACAGGCTCCGACCAGGTTTTGCCGTCATCGTAGCTGTAGAAGAGCTCCGTCTTGCCCCAGGGGCAGACATGTGCGGTACGCTGTCCCGAGCAGACGGCTACCAGTGTATGCTCATCCATGCGGGCTACACTTCCCCACCCGAAATAGCTGAACAGGGAATCGGGTTTCCGGCAGATAATACCATGTTCCATCGATTTTTCCTCCTGTCGATTCCATATGATATGCGGCTGACGCACTTACACTTCGTCCAGCGACCAGTGGGTGGACATAAACGATGTGCTGGGATCGTCACCGTAACGCTGATAGTAAACCGTATACAGAGATCCGTCGGCAAGCTCGGTGGTGCAGGCATAACCCAGATCCCAATCCTGTGCTTCACTCAGCCGCACCTGTTTTGCCCAGGACTTACCGCCGTCATAGCTGATGGCGGCATAGGCGCCAAAGGGTTCTGCGCGGCGTCCGTAAGAGCAGATGATCGCACCCGAGGAATGCCGCATCAGATGGGGCGGCACACCGAGGATGCCGGTATGTACCGGATCCGACCAGGTCATTCCGCCGTCATCCGACCAGGTCAGGAACATGGAGCCATGGGCAGGATAGTGATTCAAGGCCTCACCGGACGGCTCAAAGCGTACCATGCCGAGAATCCGGCCGTCCTCCAGCTGCACCGCATGACCCTCGCAGAACTGGTTCCACTCGGTATGCGGCGGCCAGGGCATCGCACCGCGCTCTTCCCAGACACGTCCGTCTTTGGAGAAATAGGCCTTGATCCGGTCGTTATAGGCAGGATCTCTCGGATCGGTATGATAGGCCTTCGGATCACGGTCGTACTTATCCGAATAAAATACCTGTCCGAAGTACAGAATCGATCCGTCATTCAATACGCAGGGACCGTGGGGTGCCGCCACTTCCAGCTTCTGCGCCTTGCCCCAGGTCAGACCGCCGTCCTCACTCAGGCGAATATAGGAACCGTGACGCTGATCATCCATAGGCTCCACGGCGTCCAGATAGCTGTGTACCATCTGTTCGTAGGGAGTCTTTGGTTCCGGGAAGTCACAGTAGCGCAGCGGATGGTTAAACCAGGTCAGCGCCAGGCGCTTGCCGCCCAGATGGACAATGCCTGCATCACGGTCATCGCGCACCGTATCGTTGACCACGGTAGGTTCCGACCAGGTTTTGCCGTCGTCGTAACTGAAAAAGAGCAGAGTTTTGCCCCAGGGGCACACATGACGTGCGCGCATACCGGAGCAGGCAGCGACAAGGGTATGTTCATCGATGCGGGTAACGCTTCCCCAGCCGAAGTAGCTGAACAGGGAGTCGGGCTTGCGGCAGATAATACCGTATTCCATACCAATTCCTCCTGTGATTGCCCCCTTACCAGGGGGTAAATTCAAATTTCGGAATGCCGATGTTCTTTTTCATGACCAACTGTCCCGAAAGGCTCGGGAAAGCAGAATTTTCAAAGCCGTGCTTGCGATAGAAATGAATTGCGTGTTTATTCTGACGGGCAACGTGCAATCGCAGCTTTTCCATGCCCATGGCACGGTAGACCACCGACGCCCGTCCGATAAGCTGGCAGCCGATGCCGCGGTAGCGGTACTCCGGCTCCAGATAGATCAGCGAGATATGACCAATCCCCGGCTCCTCGTCCTGCATCGGATCCAGCAGCAGCAGTCCCGCGATCTTATCATCATCCATACAGAAGCTGGCGCAACCCTCAAAACGGCACATTTTCTGTGCGTTTTCCAGGAAAATCTCCGGGTTGAACCGGTCTGTGTTACCATAGACCGTGCGCCAGGCATCGGTTCCCAGTCTGCGCAGCATTTCCTCATCCTGTTGGTAATCCACCGGCTTATACCACAGATCCGTCACGCCCTCGCGGAACAGCGACGCATGGGGAACACCAGCCTTATCCAGGTGGGAGGAGTCGTGGATCTCACCCAGCGTCCAGGTGCCATCCTCATAGTACATCGTCGTGATGGAGGTATTGCCGCAAACCTTTGAAAGCCGCGGATCACCGGTAAACGTCGCCCGCAGGAATGCCGAAATACAGCCGCCGTGGCTGATTACGGCAATGCTCTGCCCGGGATGGCGCTTTGCAATGCGCTCCATACAGGCCGTGGCACGGCTTCTGAGCTCGGCGTCGTTTTCGCCGCCGATGTCATGCAGTCCGCCGTCGATCTTTCCTGCCCGCATATCCGGATACCGGCGAAACACCGTTCCCCAGGACTGGCCTTCCAGTTTTCCCAGCGCCTTTTCCCGCAGCTCCGGCGCTGCGTAATGGGGAACCTCAGGCGCCTGTGCCCGGACGATACTCTGGGCGGTGAGCGCTGAACGATAGAGGTCGCTTGAGTAGACCGCGTCCACGTGGATTTTGCGAAATCTCTGGTGCAGCGCCTTGCACTGCTTCAGGCCAGTCTGGGACAGCAGCTCCTCGCGCTGTCCCTGGCAGGTACGAAAGAGGTTGCCCTCACTCTCCGCGTGACGGATCAGGTATATCGTTGTCATGGCATTTCCTCTTTTTCTTTATTGGGCAGGTTTCACCGAGGGTTTGACCGCCGTATAGGCCGCGATCATCGCCTTGACCGTGGCAATCGGATCCTCGCCTGCTTTCAGTTTCAGTGTCAGATAGGGCTTATCCCCCGCGCTGAGCATAATACGTCCCTTGAAGCCGGGGGTACTGCACAGGTTTGCCACCCGCTCGAAGTCGGGCTGCGGGATACCCAGCAGAATCGAGTGATCCTTCTGGGTAATTTCGGTGATATCGGCTCTGGATGCATCGGCACGCAGCAGTGCAATCTCCACCAGATTCTGCACGCTTTTGGGCGGATCGCCGTAGCGGTCGCAGAGCTCGTCGATCACGTCGTCCACATCGCCGGGTTCCTTGATAAAGGCAATGCGGCGGTAGAGATCCATGCGTTCTTCACTGACAGGCACATAGTTTTCGGGAATATGGGCATTGACTGCCAGTTCGGCCGTACAATCCACCTTTTTCTGCGCCTTTTCGCCCCGTTCTTCCAGTACCGCCTCTTCCAGCAGCCGCAGATACATATCATAACCCACGTCGATCATATGGCCAGACTGCTCAACGCCCAGAATATTGCCCGCACCGCGGATTTCCAGATCGCGCATGGCAATCTGGAACCCTGCGCCGAATCCGGCGAACTCCCGCATGGCGGTCAGGCGCTTGGTGCTGTCCTCGGAGAGGACTTTACCCTTTTTATAGGTCAGGTAGGCATAGGCATGGCGGGTTGAACGGCCCACACGGCCTCTGAGCTGATGAAGCTGCGCCAGACCCATGCGGTCGGCGTCCTCGATGATGAGCGTATTGACGTTGGGGATGTCGATACCGGTCTCGATGATGGTCGTGCAGACCAGCACCTGAATATCACCGGCAGACACGCCGTTCATGACCTCGGACAGGCTCTTTTCATCCATCTGACCATGGGCCACGCCGTAGGTCAGTTCCGGCATCGCAGCTTTGAGCTTTGCCGCCGCCATATCGATGGTTTCCACGCGGTTATGCAGGAAATACACCTGTCCGCCGCGATTGACCTCACGCCGGATGGCATCACAGACGACTCCCAGATCATACTCGAGCACATAGGTCTGCACCGGCTGGCGGTCGCGGGGCGCTTCCTCAAGGGTACTCATGTCACGCACGCCCAGCAGCGCCATGTTAAGGGTACGCGGAATGGGCGTCGCGGTCATCGTCAGGGTATCGATGTTGCGGGCGATGTCGCGCAGACGCTCTTTATGGGTTACGCCGAAGCGCTGCTCTTCGTCGATGATGAGCAGGCCGAGGTCGTGAAATACCACGTTTTTGGACAAAAGCCTGTGGGTACCGACGATCAGGTCGATGCGGCCCTCTTTCAGCCTGCGCAGAATCTCGGCAGACTCATTTGCATTCTGAAACCGGCTCAATAGCGCCACTTTGATGGGATATCCGGTAAAGCGGCGCATGGCGGTGAGATAATGCTGGCGTGCCAGCACCGTAGTCGGCACCAGAATCGCCGCCTGCTTACCCGCGAGGATACATTTCATCACCGCACGGAAGGCAACTTCTGTCTTGCCGAATCCCACGTCGCCGCAGAGCAGGCGATCCATGGGGGCAGAACCTTCCATGTCGGATTTGATCTCCGCCGCGCTGCGAAGCTGGGCGTCGGTCTCGGTATATTCAAAGGAATCCTCAAACTCCCGCTGCCAGTCGTCGTCCTTGGGGAACTTGAACCCCGGACGGCGTTTGCGCTCGGCATAGATTGCGATGAGCTTCTTTGCCATATCCTTGGCAGCAGCCTTGGCACGGGTCTTGGTCTTCTGCCACTCCACGCCGCCGAGCTTATGAAGCTTCACCGGCGTATCTTCGCCCGCGCCTATATACTTCGATACGGTGTCGAGCTGAGAAGCCGGGACAAAGAGCGTATCGGTACCGGCGTACTGCAGCTTGATATAATCGCGCACGCCGTTGTCGGTCTTGATCTTTTCAATGCCCACAAAGCGTCCGATACCATGCAGATCGTGAACGATCAGATCGCCCACCGACAGATCCTGCCAGGACTGAATCTGCTCACGGTTTGACTTTTTGCGCTTTTCCTTCTTCTTGCGG
>SVMB01000104.1 GCA_015067675.1 Oscillospiraceae bacterium | reverse complement strand
TCCTTCATCACCTGTCCGCAGGAGCACAGGTCATCGCCTGCCTTGACCACCTTGTAGTGCTGGCTGTCACTGAGCTGTTCATATGTCGTCGTCGGCATACCGCACATCACAGCCACGTGCTGATGCTTCTCCGCCTGACCGCAGGCGCTGCACTTGCCGTTCTTGAAAGTATGTGCTTCCTTGGTCCTGGTCGTGGCACCAGCCTTTACAACTGCGCCGCAGGAACACAGTTCGTCACCGGCTTTGACTATCTTATAATGTTTGCTCTCGCTGAGCTTTTCATATGTGGTTGTGGGATTGGCGCACTTAATCGCTTTATGCTGATGCGGAGCCTTCTGTCCGCAGGCCGTACACGCACCATTCTTGAAGGTGTGCGCTTCCTTGGTCTTGGTCGTGGCGCCTTCCTTCATCACATAGCCGCATGAACACAGATCATCGCCTGCTTTGACAATTTTCTGATGATAGGATTCATCAATGGTCTTGTAGCTCGTCTTAGGCATTCCGCACATGGCGCCTTTATGCACATGCCCCACGTATTCCACATTGCCCATATAGATGGCATAGCCGTCCGAGGTCGTACCCCAAAGATTACCCACGTCGTTGTAATAGACCGACTTGATTGTAATCTGGTCGCCTTTATCCAGGAACTTTACGCCCTTTAAATTGGACGTAGGCTTGGTGCGCAGCGGCACATCATCCTTGATTACCCTGTAACCGCCGGTTTCAGGCAGCGAGGCCGAGGATTTCTTGAGATTCCCCATGTAAATCCAGGTATCCATGACGGTCTTGCCCCAGAGGTTACCGGCAATGTTTGTCTTGGTGGACACGATGGATATTTTGGTGCCCTTCTTGGAAAGCTTACGTATCTCTTTGGAAAGAGAGGACGCTTCAGACCACACCGGCACATCGGCCTTTGTGGTTTCATACAGGTCATAGGCAAACGCATGCATGCACAGCACTGCTGTCAGTGCTGCCAGCATCAGCAGAAGCCGTATCCCCTTTGACAGTCTCCTTTTCACGGTATTACCTTCCTTTCCGGCTGTATGCACCTTTGCACACAGCTGTGACATGACCAAAGGCCGCCTTCGGAGATCCGACGGCGACCTGTGCTCAGTTTATAGTCAGTATACCATGAAAAAACCAGTTTTTCAAGATCATTTCCTGCTTTTGTATCCCGAAAGATGCTGCTATTCGCTCAGGAACGACCAATTGGGGAAAAGCTGCTGCATCCGTGCGTCATGATACAGCTCATCTATACGGGATTCCACCCGATTGCGGGGCTCAATGCCCTCATGCCGTGCCTCCCAGCGATCAAATGCTGCACAGGATACAAGGAGGTTCACCGCCATATACAAGCTCAGCACTCTGCAGGCAAGCATCCAGCCCCGTCCGCGCATGCGTGCAAGGAGACCTTCCAATCCCGGCAGCATCACGCGCATGAACACGATTCCAAGGGTACCCCATATCAGCGACTGCTGCAAGCTGATATGCCCTGCAAGATTCAGTGCATGGTGACTGTAGTCCCAGGATGAGGTTCCAAAGCAGACGTTCTGAAACACGCCTGCCATGAGTTCCACCAGACTTCCTGCCAATGCACAGCCCAGAAACTGTACCGCTGTTTTTCGCTTCTTTAACAGAACCGCAGCAATATAGATTGCCAGTGCGCCAAAACCGTATACCACACAAAATGGTCCCCAGACCGTGGCACGGTGATCCTCCCAGTGTCCGTCCAGCATGACGCACCAGATGCCTTCCAGGAAGAATCCCATCACGCTGCCCAGCATAAAAATCCAGAACAGTTTCGGGTATGTCAGACGTTTTTCATCCGCGCCGCAGATTTCCTGCGTCCCGGCTTTTGATTCCAAGCAAAGATCCATTCGAAGCCCTCCTGACAGTATGGTGATGTTACTGTCAGCAGTATACCCCGATTGTCAAAACGAAAACGAAACTTGAGATCACCAAATGTTGAGATTTACATCCACGTCTTATACACGCCGTGCAATCTCTTCCTCGCCGACCACATTCCCCTGATGGTCGTTGAATACCACATGTATTCCTTCATCGGACAGGGTGAGTGCGGTACCGGTATACGCCCGCTCCTCGGGTATTTCCGACATCACAGGCTTGCCGCCGATCACCGCATCGCAGGGCTGACCGTAGCTGTCGTACTCAGAACCCACACGCCAGATTTCGTTTCTGTGGTAATGACCAAACAGAAAAAGCTCCGGCTTGACCTCTTCCCGCATCAGACGGGTCCACTCGCAGAAGATGTCCTGCTCGATGTTGAAGGGCTCATAGTGAATGTAAGTAAACGGGATATGGCAGATTACCATCCGGTGCTCAACACCTTCGGCCTCATATTCTGCGGCCTTGTTGCGGATCACCCGGCGGATAAAATCGGTCTCTTCGAGTCTGAAATCGTGAAAGCAAACGGTATGGGCATAGGCTTCGTGGGAGTCATCCTTATCCTCGCCGCAGTCGAGCACCATTCCCCAGAGCTTGCCCAGGCGGAAGGTATAATAGGTATGTCCCTGGTGGGTCGGGGTGTACTCTGCAAACTTCTCCGCGCAGAGTCCGCGAGTATCATGGTTGCCGCGGGCGAATACCACGGGAACATGGCCGCCGGTGACTTCGGAGGCAATTTCGAAGGTGGTATAGAAGTTTTCCACCGAGCCGGAGTGATTGGGGATGTCGCCGTTGAGCACCAGCAGGTCCAGATCGTCGCCAAAGCGGGATCCAGCCTTTCCGGGAAGCTCCGGCATATTGTGGGTATCTGAAATATGATAAATGTTGATCCGATCGCCGCGAACCGGACGGAATGCAAAGGTGATGCGGACCTCATCCTCACTGACGGGGAAATAGGGCTTGCGCTCCACCATGGCACGGTAGACAACCGTATACTCCCCTGCCGCGTCCAGCAGTTCCATCGGAATCTCCACCTGATGAATGGGATTGGTGGAGCGCAGAATGCCGTTGGAATGGTCACAGAAGCGGCGGTCTCCCACCAGAATCCAGGTAATCGCTTCCCGGGTAAAAGGCATGAAAATCTTATATACATCGCCGACGGCAAATACGGTCGGGGCACAAAGCATTGCTTCGGGAAGATTTGACTTTGACATAATTGAACCTCCTGCATAATTCTTTTTTCACAGGATATCACAGCAAATTCTGTCTGTCAAGAAAAGTACAGCGGAGAAAACTGACTTTCTCCGCTGTATGGTGACTTTATTGAAATTTTACGGGTCCGACGTCCTTCTTTGCAAAGTCCGCATCTTTGGGCGAAGGCTCGGAGAGGCTGAAATACATCCGTGCGGCCTTTGTGGTTCCAAAGTCACGATTGGAACCTGTGGACTGCACTTTATTAAAGGCTTCGCGGAACATCGCGTTGTGGGCTTCCTCGCGATTGAGCAGGAAGTCGATGGTCTCACGCACCTTCTTGTCGTCAATCTGGCGGTAGAGGTATTCATAGACCACCTTGGCACGCTGTTCAGAGGCAATGTTGGACAAAAGATCCGCGCACAGATCCCCTGTCACCGTCACGTAATCCGCAGTCCAGGAGTAACCGGAGGCGTTGATAAGCCCGGGATTGAGCCCGAGCTGCACATGGGTCTGAATCTCCCCCGCCGGTACTTTCCCGGCATCCACGTTATGACCGTTGAGCAGACAGATGGTCTGCCCGACCATCTCCATATGAGAAAGCTCTTCCGCAGCAATATCCATAAACAGATCACGGATTTCGGGATCCTTGATCCGGAAGCTCTGGGACATATACTGCATGGCAGCTTTCAGCTCGCCGTTGCCGCCGCCCAGCTGCTCGTGCAGCAGCGCTGCATACTGCGGATTGGGGCGCTCAATTTCCACCGGATGAAACAGCATTTTCTCGTGTTTGAACATAGGCATTCCTTCCTTTCCGGTATCAGTATGCACCGAATTTCCTCCTGTTATACAGAAATATCCCCGACTTGACAGCTTCTCGGCGCAGTGGTATACTTGAACTATATTAAATAGTCACACGGAGGCTCAGATAATGATTCGGGACGGTATCAACGAGCTGCAGCAGCAGGTATCGGGTATTCTCATGATCGGTCAGTCCAACATGGCTGGCCGCGGCGAAATGGGCGATGTAGAACCCATCGACAACCCCAATTGTCTGATGCTGCGCATCGGACGCTGGCAGAGAATGCTGGAACCCATCAATCCAGACCGTTCAATGTTTGTCGGGCTTTACAGAAGCGGCGTGGGTCTTGCCGCTTCTTTTGCAGACGATTACGCTAAATATTCCGGCGGCAAAGTCGGCCTGATTCCCTGTGCCGACGGCGGCACCTGTTTAGGGCAGTGGATGCCCGGAGAGATGGATTACGACTATGCGGTGGCTCTTGCCTCCCTTGCAAAGCGTATCTGCACCCTGCGCGGCATCATCTGGCATCAGGGTGAGTCCGACTGCGCCGACGAAGCACTCATCGACACCTATAAGGAACGTTTCATCCGCATGATTACCCAGCTTCGCCGTGATCTGGGCGATGAAACCCTTCCCGTCGTCATCGGCGAGCTGCACCCCAATCCCAAGCTTACCCGCTTTGACCCCGCACGCTTCGTGCGGCTCAACGAAATCTTCCGTGAGATCGTGCAGGAGCTGCCTTACTGTGCGCTGGCAAGCGCCGAAGGGCTTTCCCTCAAGCCCGACGGCATCCACTTCGATTCCGTCTCTCTGCGTGAATTCGGTCATCGATACTTTACCGCATTCCAAACCCTGATTGAAAAGTAATCCATCATTAAGGATACACGATTCTCTGAAAGGAGTCCGTTTTCATGAAGCTCAACGCATACTACACCTATGACGAGATGATCTCGGCACTTGAATCACTGGCTGCCGATAATCCGCGCTATATGCGTCTTGAAGCGCTTGCTGAAACGCCCGAAGGCCGCTATGTTCCCATCGTCACCCTTGCCGACTTTGATGATCCCAACGGTGAAACGCTCCCCGCCTACTACATTCAAGCCAACATCCACGCCTGCGAAGCCTGCGGCACCAACGTCTGCATCTATCTCATTGAGCAGATTCTGAAAAATCCCGCGATTCTCTCCACCCACATCTACTACCTCGTTCCCCGCGTCAATCCCGATGGCGCCGAGCGTGCCATGACCCGACGCGACTGCACCATCCGCAGCCGCTGCCTGCCCCTTGGCTGCGCCAATGCCCTGATGCCGCAGGATGTGGACGGCGACGGTCTGGTATCCCATATGCGCATTGAGAATCCTCTGGGTGCCTGGAAGGCGCTGCCCGGCCGCGGCATCATGGTTGCCCGTGAGCCCGGCGACATGGAAGGGCCTTTCTACGATGTCTACAACGAAGGTCTTGTCGAAAACTACAACGGCGGCTCGCCTGTTCACGGTGAGCGCAACATCGACCTCAACCGTTCCTATCCCGTCAACTGGAAGCCCCTCCCCCACACCACCGATTATCCCGGTCAGGCTCCCGAAGTCCGCGCAATCCTTGAGTTCCTCACCAGCCATAAAAACATCTACGCCGGTGTTGATCTGCACAACGGCACCTCCGGCATTCTGCGTCCCACCGAGCGCTCCAACAGCGAACTCGTACGTGAGGACCGCAATCTGATGCGTGAGATTTCCGCGCTGGCCTCCAAAATCACAGGATTCCAGGATTTCTTCGACATTCCCTACGGCGTACCTGCCGGCGAAAGCCGCACCTTGCTCCCCGGCGGCGCCTGCGACACCTGGTACGAGATCCTCGGCCTGTCCCATTACACCGTGGAGCTGGGCAACGGCTACAACTCCATCGGCATGAAGTCGCTTGAAATCCTCAACCATTACGGCGATCTCTACGGCGAGCTGCTGGAAGAGGTTCAGGATTTCCATGAAGCCCGCGGTGAAACCGTGCACCTGCCCTGGAAGCCTTTCGATCATCCCCAGCTGGGCAAGGTTGAGATCGGCGGCCGCATCGACGGCCAGGCCTATCACATGTACCTGCCTGACATGGAAAACTTTGTTCCCAAGGTTGCAGAGTTTTTGAATGTTCATTCCGAAATGCTGGCCCGACTCATTATCGGCAATGTCGAAGTGCTGCGTGTGGCCGAGGATGTCTGGCGCGTACGTGCCGAGTGCATGAACGTGGGCAAGTTCGGCACCCAGATCATGCAGGGCTCCCCCGGTCATCTGGGCAAAATCCCGGTAGCTGCCCGTCTCACCGGCGCAGAAATCCTCAACGCCGATCCCAACCGTCAGACCGCTCAGCTTCGCTCCATGGAGAAGTTTGAAATGGAGTGGTTTGTGCGTGCCGTAGCCGGAACCGTCCTGACCCTGAACGTCAGCCATCCAAAGTCCGTCGACGCGTCGGTTTCCATCACACTGGAGGCTTAATCTCACCGTATTTTGCCCTGCGGTTTTGATGCCGCAGGGCAGTTTTTTTCGTGGGAGTTTTGTTTTCTTATACTTTTCGCTTGTCCTCTTATTTTACTTTCCGCACTTTTATGCGATACTGGTACTACAAACAATCACTCAAGGAGGATACACATGGAAAAGCTCAAAATTGCCATCATCGGCTGCGGCGCTTTCGCCAAGTTCTTCGTCCCGCTGTTCAAACTCCATCCCTACACCGAGAAAGTCTGGGTCTGCGATCTTGATTCTTCCAAGGCTGCAGATTTCTCCAAGGAATTCCAGGTTGAAACCATCGCCACCTTCGAGGATGTCCTGAAGTCAAAGGAGATCAACGCCGTGGGTATCTTTACCCAGCGTCAGCTTCACGCTCCCATGACGCTGGCCGCTCTGCGCGCCGGCAAACATGTCTACTCTGCCGTTCCCACCGGTCTGTCCGTGGAAGAGATCGCCGAGATCGCCGACGTCGTGCGCTCCACCGGCCTGACCTTTGCTACCGGTGAAACCGGTTTCTATCGCTCCTGCTCCATCTTCTGCCGCGAAAAATACATGTCCGGTCAGATGGGTGATTTCGTCTACGCCGAGGCTCAGTACAACCACGACATGCGCAACATGTGGGGTTCCTACCAGCGTTCCGGCGGTCCGGACTGGAAGAAGGTCGCCGGCTTCCCGCCCATGTACTATCCCACCCACTCCACTTCCATGGTTCTGGGCTGCATGCCCGGCGTCTACGTCAAGCGCGTTTCTGCTTTCGGTTACGAAGATCCCCATCGTGCCGACGTCTACGGCCGCGACGGTCAGAATCTCTGGAACAATCCCTTCTCCAACACCGATATGCTCTGCCATCTCTCCAACGGCGGTACCGCCCGTATCTCTGAGCTGCGCAGCGTCGGCTGGCATGCGCCCGAATCCTATATCCAGCGCTTTGCCGGTACCGAGGGTACTTACGAGTTCTCAGTCGCCCATCATTACTTTGCCAAGTGGAAGCCCTATGAGGATCGTGAGGCCCGCAACTCCGTTATCATGACCGAGGTTACCGATCAGCTCCTGCCCGAGAGCATCACCAAGCTCCTGCGTGAGGACAATGCCGCCGCCATCCAGGCCATCGCCGAGGTCGCCGGTTTCCGTGAAACCTCCCCCATTCAGCCCACCCATCGTCTGCCCGAGAGCTTCCATGGGCTCCCCAATGGCCACAACGGCTGCCATCACTTCATGGTTGACGACTTCTGCAAGGCTTTCTACACCGGCAAGCTCGCGCCCTGCAACATCTGGCAGTCCGCCCGCTTCAACATTCCCGGTCTCATCGCTCACCAGTCCGCTCTGCGTGACGGCGAGTGCATGGACGTCCCGGATCTGGGCGATCCGCCCGCAAACTGGGATCTGCTGCTGCCCGACGGTGTTTACGGCACCAACGGTATCTGAGCCACACTTCAAAACCATAAATGCTGCAAAAAATCCCGGCGGGAACTTTCCCGCCGGGATTTTCATGTTACTAACTGCGCAGCTGCTTTACAGCGGCTTCACCCGCCACATTTTGGTTTCGCCGATATGCATATCGACTTCGATTTCGCTCACGTTCTCTCCGTAAGCGCGTCCCTCATACACTTCCACCGGCGTACAGGGCTGCTTGAAGCTGACGCGATGGCTGCCGGTATAGGAGGCATGCAGCGCAACATAGTTTTCATTGGCGTAGAGCACATCCTCGGTACCCGTGTAGAGATGGCAGCCGGCCCACGAAGCAAGCGATGCCAGCAGTTCACCGCGTACCACCTGCGTACAGCAGTAGACACTGGTGAAGCCATCCATTTCCCGCATGGCGTATGCAGCTTTTCCGTCGAGGCAGTACCGTCCCAGCACCGTCACATCCGGATCATCGATGAAGAAGCCCGGATTCATATACGTCGGCGGCAGAACCGTCGGCGTCACCCAGATATTGGAGTGCACGTCGCGGTCGATGAAGCCGTAACGGCGGTAGGGATCGGCATGTGCCAGCGCAGGATGGGCGGAGTCGGTCACCTTAAAGTACGGGAACGCCGTGTGATCGATCAGTCCAAGCTTCATGCCAACGGTCCGCTCGATGTTTTCCAACGCCATAACCGGTTCAGACTCACGGTCAATGAATCCCGGTGCGTACATCCACAGCACCACCGCATGATTACGCCGCGCCTTGGCATAAACCGCCTTACGTTCGGCATCAGACAGACAATACTGGTTCACCATGATGTAAAGCTTATAGTCCGGCATATCCGGCCGGGCAAGGTCATCATGGAAATAATAATCTACCGGCGCGCCGATGCGGTGCAGGTCGGATGTGCGCCACAGATCAAGTACCAGCCGGTTGGCAGGCTCCGACACGCAGTGCACACTTTCCGTATCGTAGATCAGTGCAATCTCATTTTTCTTCGTGCGGTCAAGGCTGTAGGCTTCTTTGGCAATCTCCTGCTGACGGGCAAACAGCGCCAGAATCGCCGGATCGTCATACCAGTCGCCGCCCATATCAAACCACCAGCCGTTGATATCCTCACAGATATCGCGTGCGAAGTCGCGCTTGAGGGTATTGACGGAATCCTGGGGCGTATAGAGTCCCATGGTCTCCCGCTGGATGGTCGGAAGGCTGCGGTGGGTACGGGAATCGTCCTCGCAGATGTAAATCTGATTGCGCAGTCGGAAGGAATCCTGCATTTCACGCTGCGCGACCACGCCGCCGGGTTCGCGGTTATTATAAACACCCGGAGCCGCCAGGAAATCAACCACCCCGGAGTCAAGAATCGTCAGCGTATGCGTTGCGGTGGACAAATCATAGTAATCCGTGCAGCCGTAGGAGCCGTAAAAGGCACCTACCAGCAATTCCGGATGCAGATCTTTGAGCGTATGACCAAAATGCACGATCGCCCGGGCCGTCACTTCATGCCAGGCATCATAAAAGTCAGCCGTATGCAGATAGCCGTTGGCGTTGAGGAAAACTCCGAAGTTGGAGGGTGCTTTTGCATCGGGATTGATACTTTCGCCCACCGTATAGCCAACACTTTCCCACTTTTCAAGTCCCTTGGCGATCATCTGATCTGCCTCGTTGATGTGGACACGATCCTCAGGTCCTGGGATCGTCGGATGGTCGAAATCCGCATCGGGATTTCTCCATACCCGGCGCAGTTCCTCAACCGTA
This sequence comes from Oscillospiraceae bacterium, assembly GCA_015067675.1. Classification (GTDB taxonomy): domain Bacteria; phylum Bacillota; class Clostridia; order Oscillospirales; family QAMX01; genus SIG502. The sequence goes on along the minus strand of SVMB01000104.1, from coordinate 1,950 downwards.
CCGTATTTTTCACGGAGAATCTCAGCATAAGCAGCCCTGAAAGGCTCCGAAAAATCGCCGTACAGGCCGTCAGGTCCCGTCACACCCTCACCGGGGTAGTACCACTCGTCCGTACCACCTGCGCACAGGAAGAAACCAATCACGCGGTTAAAATGCGGATGCTTTTCGATCTCGGCAAAGAAGTCACGCACGGCCCGGTCGGCATCGCGGTGCCATGCCCGGGAGGCCATCGAGTACATACCGTCAATCACCTTTCCGCGTGCGACGGTGGTGCAGATGACCGGACGGTGAGAGCCGTCGTTGAACATGACCTGCTCCTCAGGATGGGCATTCACCCAGTCAGCCGGCGGGCTGACATTGAGACGGAGCATGACATATGCCTCCGGAACCGCTTCAAACAGACGCGTCATGTCCTCAATTGCCGCAGTGATACCGTCGGGAGCAGTCCCATCTCCAGGTCTGTTCCAGCGAGTGGAGGCTTCGATATAGAAGATACGCAGTCCTGCTTCCCCCAGTCTGCGCAGATAATCCGAATCCTTTGAACGCGTCGTAATCGTCATCGGTGGATAGGGTACACCATCTATCATGATGGCAGGTTCGCCATGGTAGCGTTCAACGTGTGCCTTAGCCATAGTCTGTTCCTCTCAAATATTCAAGCATAATGAAACACAGTCCTTTCAATCAGAACCAATGCCGCTTGAAAGGACTGTGAAACTTTTTTAGTCGTTGGTATAGTTGTCGAAATAGCCCTGGATGTAGACGATGGGGGTACCCTTGTCACCGGAGCCGGAGGTCAGGTCACACAGGGAACCGATCAGATCGGTCAGACGGCGGGGCGTGGTGCCCTGAGAGGCCATGTTGCCGACCAGAGAGCCGTCTTTTTCCTGAATTGCGCCCTTGATGGCGTCGCGGAGGGCTTCACCGGAGAGGTTTGCAAAGTCGTTATCAGCCAGGTACTTGAGCTTGAGCTCATTGGGAGTACCTTCCAGACCGGCGGTGTAGGCAGGAGAAACAACCGGATCCGCCAGCTCCCAGATCTTACCCACGGGATCCTTGAACGCACCGTCGCCGTAGACCATGACTTCGATGTACTTGCCAGTCTCTTTGAGCAGACGAGCCTGAATGGCATCGACCAGAGGCTGACACTCGCGGGGGAAGAGCTTGACTTTATCTTCGGTGGACTTATTGGAACCCAGCAGTCCGTAACGTTCATTATAGCCGGAACCGTTGATGGAGGCGTTCATGATGTCGTCCAGACCGCAGACGCGCTCGGCACCGGCAGCTTTGAGGATGCGCTTGGTACGGGCACGGGTATGAATGTCGCAGGTCAGAACGTTCTTGGTGTAGTTGAGGATAGCGCGGGGATTATTGGCGAAGATAATCTCAACTTCGGCGCCGCAGGAACGAATCAGATCGCCGTAGTATTCAACGTAGTCAACGCCGGTAAAGGGATGCTTGATATAACCGAACAGCTCACGGTAGCGCTCAAGGGTCAGAACGTCGGAGTAAGGATCAACGCCCTTTTCATCGACGAGATCCAGATCAACCAGATGATTGCCCACTTCGTCGGAGGGGTAGCTGAGCATCAGGACGATCTTCTTTGCGCCCTTGGCGATGCCGCGCAGGCAGATGGCAAAGCGGTTGCGGGAGAGAATGGGGAAAATAACACCGACGGTCTCGCCGCCGAGCTTCGTGCGGATATCTTCGGCAATATCGTCGACGGAAACGTAGTTACCCTGTGCACGGGCAACGATGGCTTCGGTCATGGCAACGACGTCGCGGTCACGAGGAGCGAGTCCATCTTCCTTCATGGCTTCGAGGACGGATCCGGTGACAATTTCGACCAGATCATCTCCCTCACGGATGATGGGAGCACGAAGTCCCATGGACACAGTACCTATCATTCGGCTCATATACAGCACTCCTAGTATATCAATTTGAGGCCTTAAC
>SVMB01000103.1 GCA_015067675.1 Oscillospiraceae bacterium | reverse complement strand
AAAAGCTCCCGGCAGACCATGGATCTGCCGGGATCTTTGCTTCAACTTATCAGTTACAGAACACCTGCCGTGCACAGTGCCGTAAACGTTGCGCCCGGGAAGCTGCCCACCGGGAAGGTATCCCCTTCCTTGCGGTTATCCAGCCAGAGCCGATCTTCTTCAAGCTCCGCAATGCAGTCGAGTTCGCCTGCAAGGTAGGCAAGGATGTGTTCTCTTGCCGTGTCGAAGCGCATGAGCTGCGCACCGTAGCGCACATCGTGCACTTCCCAGCCGAAAGGCTTATTGTAAGCCATCCATGCCTTATGATGTGCGCGGCGCAGGGCACCGAGCTTATCCATAATCACACCGCATTCCGCAGCGAGAGCTGCAAGGGCTGCGTGATCCTTTGCATCATAGGCAGCTTTGAGTCTCACGCCGAAGTTTGCCTTATTTTCGAGCAGATCCGAGAGCTTTTCGATCATCTCAAATGAAGGTGCAAACACCGCGCAATCCCGTCCGATGCTGTGCAGCTTCGGCGTCAGTTCACGGTAGTAGCTGACGGTGTCGAAACCTTCCAGATGCTTGTCCATCATGCCGAGCATGGGATCGTTATAGAGAATCTGTCGGGATGCGCCGACCCAGATGCCGGTACCGTGGGGATAGTCCACCAGTTCGGCCTCAAGGAAATCCTCATACCGTGCGTCGCAGCAGGTGCGGAAGCCTTCGCTGACAAGCTTCTGGTCGTAGTAACCCTTATAGTCGTATTCGGCGTAGATGGAAAGACCGGCAAGAGAGGTAATGAGATTTGCCTCCGACCCATTATGCCAGATGGTGGCAAAAATCTCCTTCGTTCCCTTCTTGCGGCAGGCATCCAGCGCCGGTATCGTATTGCGCACCGTGCGGGAGAGCTGCAGAGAGGGACCCATCCAAGTCCAGATACCGCCTGCAAAGATCGTATGGTCACTGAGCAGATCATGCTTGTCAAGATTGACGGCGTAGAAGGATTCGTCGGGATGATAATAATCCCAGAACACCGGCTGCACGCCTTCGGGCAGCATCTTACCGATATCATCGGGCAGAACCGTACGCGGATCATAGTCGCGGAAGTTCTCCATGCCCCGTGCGGACATCCGGAAGAACATATCGCTCCACATCATCGGACGGAAGCCATAATCACGGCACATCTGCGACACACGGCCCAGATGCTCAAAGAAGATGTCCTGCCGTTCACGATAGCCGTTGAGTTCCAGATACTTGCCGGTACCCAGATCATGGGTCTCATCCATGCCGATGTGAATACGGCGGCTGGAGAAGCAGTCTGCAATGGAGCGGAGCATATCATCGATGAGCTTATAGGTTTCCTCCTCACCTACCCGCAGCACCGCCAGGGTATCACGATAGGGCATCGCAGCATTCCAGCGCAGATGGGTGCGCAGATGACCCAGGAATTGTACGCAGGGCACCAATTCAATGCCCAGTTTCCGTGCATAGGCATCCATCTCCCGGATTTCATCCGCCGTATAGCGGCCGCGCATATAGCCAAAGTACGGGCGGTTTTCCACCTCATAGGTATCCTCGGTATACAGCATGAAGGTGTTGAGACCCATGAGCGCCATTTTGCGCAGCATGTATTTTACGTTGTTCACCGTCATCACGGCGTTGCGGGACATATCAACCATTGCGCCGTTGGTGATAAACAGCGGCTTTTCCTGTACAGACGCCGTCTTTTTGCCGTCGCGCAGCGCACGGACAAGCTGCGCCAGTGCGCGGTAAAAGCGCACGGCTCCCCCGCCGTAGGCAATCGAGGCGTTCTGCCCATCCAACAAAAGCGCGAGTCCGTCTTCCGGCTGCTCCGTCACGGTGATGCATACATCCGCCTCGGATTCAGCAGCAATGTCAAAGCCCAGATCGGCTCTCAGCAGTGCGATACCCTCCATCAAAGCTTCAGCATTTTTGAAATACAGCTTCATACAATCCCTCCGTTGGTTTTAGAATATTCGTTTAATCCAATCAATCTTTACGCGAGGCAAATGTCTCCAGATCATGCATTCTGCGGAAGAGATCCTGGAAAATCGGGTCGCGGTCAACATAATAGACATAGCGCATAGGCAGACCGTCGCTGACACGCGTCAGTCTGTGATCATACTGCGGGACAGGCGTCGTAATCACGCGGTCCTGCACCCAGCTTTCGTTGAGCAGCCATGCAATGGTCACAATGTCCCAGATAACCTTGTTCCAGCAGGGATTATCGGTACGGACAGCCATGTAGGAGCAGATGTTATCATAGAAATACTGGCACAGCTCGTTTTTACCCTTGAGCCAGTAGGCAATTTCAGGTTCCGTGACCTGAAGATGGCTTGTAACACCCTTGCACGGGAAGAGAATCAGCGGAGCCCCGCTTGCAAATACAACACGGGCAGCCGCATTATCCTGGCTGAAGTTATACTCCATCGCCGTTTCCATTTCCATGCCTGCCGTACCCAGCCAGAGGATGCAGATTCGATCTTTCAGCGTCGGATCCAGCAACAGCGCCGATGCCACGTTGGAAATGGCGCCGATGGCAACAACATAGAGCGGGTTTTCCGTGGTATATTCCTTTGAAATGTCGATCAGCGCACGGACAGCTTCGGATTCCTCCGGTTCCGTCTCCGAAGGAATATATCTGCCGCTTCCCCTGCGTACAAGGCTCATCAGATCCGATCTTCCCAGCATTCTCAGGATCTTCTCAATCTCGATGTAACTGGTTTCGGGATCCTGAAAGCCTTTCACGGCGCCTTCAAAGGGTGCCGTATGAATGCCGCGGATGCGCAGCTTTTCCTGCGCGCATACCAGATACACAAGCGCAAACTGGTCATCCACCTCACAGCCCAGATCCGTGTCCAGAATCACATCAACCATGCCTTCCGGATGTTTCAGACGCAGAAGCTGCTGCGCCATCTTTTCAAGCATACTGTTATTCATCTATCATTCTCCACTCAATTTCCGCATTTGCAGGGTTTGGCTGTTTTTATGCTTAGAGAGCCGCTCCCAGCTTTGCCACGATTATAACACGTGTTTTTTTACCTGTCAATCACAGTCCGCAAAAGTCCGCCTTCAACTGACAGGTCTTGCATCTGTCCCCGATTCGTGTTATCATTAAAGCATCCATTCCTCAAAAGGAGTTTCAGCCATGCGTAAATCCTACAGTCTTTCCATTTCCCGTCCCATAGAGGATGTTTTCTCCTGCGGTCTGTTTGACTGCGTCGAATACTGCCGGTCCAAAATCAATGATGAGGAAGGCTTTGAAGAGTTCAAAAATCACGCCGCGCAGATCGGAGAATTATCCCGTCAGTACGGCGTCGCCGTTCGCTCCTTCCACCTGCCCTTTGCTCCGACGCACAATGAACGTTTTGAGCCCGCGGCACTGCGTGAGGAAATTCGTGATATCTCGTTTGAAAATACAAAGCGCGCCCTCGCAGAGGTAATCCCGCTGGGCATCCGCTATGTTATCATCCACGGAAGCGCCCGCATCAGTCCTCTGACCCGCTCATCCCGGCTTGACCTCTTTGTTGAATACGTCCAGCGACTTTGCGATTACCTCAAGCCCTACGGCATCACCCTCGCCGTTGAAACGCTCAAGCCCAGCTGCATCGGCAATGGTTTGAAGGAACATCTCTACATTATGGAGCATGCAAATCGTGACAATCTCGGCATCTGTTTTGACTCCAATCACCTGCTGAATGAGGATAACTACAATTTCCTCGAGAATGCCGGTCAGTACGTGGTCACCACGCATTTCTCCGACTTCGACGGCATCGACGAGCGTCACTGGTTCCCCGGCCGCGGCATCAATGACTGGAAGCGGATCACTGAGATCCTTGAGCGGAAGGGTTTTGATCACCCGTGGAACTTCGAGGTATCCTTCCCCGATCGCTGCGTCACTGCCGAAGCGTGCCGTACACTGATCTCCGAATGGGAAGCCCTGTTTGACTGATCTCCCAGCGTCAGAAAGGAGCAAATCATATGAAAAAGCATCTCATCGGTCTGTCCACCAAGGTTGTGCGGGAAGACATCTTTACCTGCCGTCTTTTTGACTGCCTTGAGTATTCCCAGTCCCATCTGGTAGCTGACTCCATGGAAAACGTCAAGCGCGACGTGCCCCGGTTTATCGAGCTTGCCCGTGAGTACAATGTTGATCTTCGCTCTTTTCACATTCCCTTTGCTTCAACAGAGTATTACCGGTTTGAGCCTGCAAATCTCGATCCTGCCGTGCGTGAAATGACCTGGAACAATACGCTCCCGCTGCTTGATCTCGTCATTCCTATGGGCATCCGCTATGTGGTGCTGCACGGCGGCGTTCACAAGGAGGATGTGGCTGAAAAGCCTCAGCTTGATGTGTTCTGCGAGTACACCTGCAGACTCTGCGACTACCTCAAGCCCTACGGCATCACCGTCGCTGTGGAAACGCTGCGTCCTCAGCGCATCGCTCACGGGCTTGCCCATCATCAGTACATGGCCAGTCAGATCGACCGCGACAATTACGGCATCTGCTTTGACTCCAACCACTTCCTCGGCAACGACTACCTGACCTTCCTGGAAGCCATCGGCGACCGCGTCGTGACGACCCATATGTCCGACTTCGACGGCACGCCGGAATGTCACTGGTTCCCCGGACGCGGCATCATTGACTGGAAGCGCGTGGTCGAACTGCTGGATGAAAAGGGCTATGACGGCCCCTGCGTTTTCGAAGTCGAATTTCCCAACAAAATCGCCTCTGCCGAACAGTGCCGCAGCCTCGTCAGCGGTTGGAACAAGGCGCTTATCTGAACATAGTCTCCTTACGAAACTCCACCCGAATCGGGTGGAGTTTTTTCTTGTACGATCCCGGATCTCATGCTATACTGTATATATTCAGATTCGGAGGTATGTCTTTATGCTGCATTATATCACGCCAAACGATGTCGGCGTCATGGCACTCACCGACAGCGATTCCATCAACCGTGCCGTTGTCCGTGCCCGCGAGACCGGCCTCAATCGGGTTCTTATCCCCCGCCGCAATGAGCGTACCGGCCTGTGCCGCTGGGATATCGACCGTGCCATCATGCTCTGCTCCGACATGGAGATCATCCTCGACAACGCCTATCTCCGTCAGGCTGACGGCTGCATAGACAACGTGTTCATTAACCACGTACACGATCACCCGGCCGTGACTCTTGACGGCGAGCAGCGCAACATCATCATCCGCGGCGTCGGCAATGCCGTCATCGACGGCGGCGAACCCAACGGCCTGATTGAGAAAACCTCCCTCAAGGACGGTCGTCCCCATATCTCCCGCAACAATCCCATTCTGCTGCACAACATCCGCGGCTTTGTCATCGAAAACCTCACCATCCTCAATCCCCGTTGGTGGGCTATCAATCTGCTTTACGCCGAACAAGGTCGTGTATCCAACATCCGCATCTGTGCCGAGAATAACATTCCCAATCAGGACGGCATCGACCTGCGTATCGGCTGTCACGACATCATCGTTGAAAACATCTTCGGATATGCAGGCGACGATCTGATCGCCCTGTCCGGCTTCTGGGGAGGCCGTGAATCAAACACCTGTGCCGTCGAAGGCAAGTGCCGTGACATCCACGACATCACCATCCGCCATGTCATCGCCACTTCCGACGAGTGCGCGGTCATTGCCCTGCGCAACACCGACGGCGTAAAGCTTTACAATATCTCCATTGATGATGTTCACGATTCCCTCATCGGCGCAGAAAATTCCGATCCCGCTCTGGGCAATTATCTGCTCCACTTTTCAAACCGCCGTATTGTCGCCGCGAAGTCTCCCTATGCACTGCTGCGCATCGGTCAGCCTGCGTATTTCCGCGAACGGCTCAATACGCCGGAGGACACCTTCAACATCAACGTTTCCAACATCTATGCCCGCTGCAATGCGGCTGTCATGATCAACGTTGCGCTCGGCAAGTCCCATTTCTCTGGCATCTACGGTTCCCGCGAGACAGACCGGCTCATCACCACCCGTACGGATCACTATACGCAGCCCTACGGCGCCGATATCCGTGACACCGTTTTTGAAAACTGCTTCTTCGAAGCCGATAACCGTCCCGGCACCATTGCCTTTGATTTCCCTGTCAACCAAAATATGCGTAAGCTTGAAAACGTCATCATCCGCAGCGCATTTCTTTCCGGCGTCGAGACTGCCGTCAACATGGAGCAGGAAGGCACCCTGCGCATTCATGACCTGTTCGGCTGCACAAATGACCAGATCTCGCGCGGTGACAATGCCCATGTAATCCTTGACGGCAAGGAGTTGGATTAACCATGAAGTCTCTTCCCCGGTTCAAAACGCTTTACACACCATTTGAGCACGACATCGGTGAAGGCTGGGACGTCTATCCCCGTCCGCAGCTTAAACGTACGTCTTACCTTCCGCTCAACGGCTCATGGCAGTTATCCGTACTTCGAGACGGTCGTGAAGAGCCGCTCGGCAGCATCCGTGTCCCCTATCCGCCCGAATCCCGGCTTTCCGGCATCAACCGCACGCTCGGCAAAGGCGAGGCATGGGTATACCGCCGCCGGTTCACTCTGCCTGAAGGCTTCAATCGCGGCCGTGTACTGCTGCATTTCGGCGCGGTGGATCAGACCTGTCGGGTCATGCTGGGCGGTGCCAACATCGGCTCACATATTGGCGGGCACCTGCCTTTCACGATCGATATCACGGATCATCTGAGCGACGAAAACGACTTGACCGTCCTTGTCGAGGATACACTTGACCCCGATATTCCCTATGGAAAGCAGCGCACAAACCGCGGCGGCATGTGGTACACCCCCATCAGCGGCATCTGGCAGGCTGTATGGCTGGAGAGTGTTCCGTGCGCGTATATCCGCAGTCTGAAGCTGACACCGACCCTTGACAGCATTACAATTGAAACCGACGGCGGTGCTGCCGACAAGTGTGTTGCCATTCACTTTGAAGACGGCAGCCGCGAGGTTTGCTATACCGGCAATCGCGTCACCATTCCCATTGATGCTCCCCGTCACTGGACGCCGGAGGATCCGTATCTGTACCGATTCACACTCACCTGCGGCGAGGACATCATCGAATCCTATTTTGCCCTGCGCACGGTGAGCATTGAGAAGGTACAGGGGCAGGCGTACATCTGCCTCAATGCAAAACCCTGGTTCTTCCACGGTCTGTTGGATCAGGGCTATTTCAGCGACGGCATCGTGCTGCCGGCCTCGCCTGAAGGGTATCGCTGGGACGTGCAGACAATGAAAAAGCTCGGCTTCAACATGCTGCGCAAGCATATTAAAACCGAGCCTGAGCTCTTTTACTACTACTGCGATCTCTATGGTATGGTGGTCTTTCAGGACATGGTCAATTCCGGTTCCTACAATTTCCTGATCGACACGGCGCTCCCCACCATCGGTCTCAAACGCGGCATCACCCACACTGCCACGCCGCGGCGCAGAAAACTCTTTGAGGCAGAAGCTGCCGGGACCGTAAACATGCTCCACAACCACCCGTCTGTCTGCTACTATACCATCTTCAACGAAGGCTGGGGGCAGTATGACGCGGACAATGTCTACACGCGGCTGCGTGCGCTCGATCCTTCCCGCGTATGGGATGCAACCTCCGGTTGGTTTGCCGAAAAGCTCAGCGATGTATCAAGTGAGCACATCTATTTCCGACCGCTGAAGCTCAAAACCTCACCTGACCGGCCAAAGGTTTTGTCTGAGTTCGGCGGATACGTCTGCAAGATCGGCGAACACTCCTATAATCCCGACAAGACCTACGGCTATCGCATGTGTGAGACGCCGGACGCCTTTGCAGAGGCAATGGCGCATCTCTACCGCGACGAACTGATTCCTGCCGTGCATGAAGGTTTAGCCGCCTGCGTGCTCACGCAGCTTTCCGACGTGGAGGACGAAACAAACGGCATGGTCACCTATGACCGACAGGTCGTGAAGCTTCCTTTTGCGTTAATGCATGGGCTCTCTGCCGAAGTATTCGATGCTTTTGAGCATACAATGAAACCATAAAAGCAGAAAACAGGCGTCTGTGTTGTTCACACAGGCGCCTGTTCTGGTTTTGGATAGCCAATTCAAGGCTCGGAAACCTTTTTCTTCGCGTAGGGACTGAGATCAACAGCTTTATTATAGACTTCCTGAGTGCCAAAGCAGTTCCAGGGGAAGGTGTTGAGATAGTCGTGGACGAGCTTGAAGAAATCGTCACCTTCCATCGGCTCACTGATGAGAATGCTTGGATCACGGTCGGATGCAGCGACCTTATAGTGCGGTCCCTCAATCACGAAAGGCTTGATGTTTTTCCGGTTGGCAATACCGCGGCGCACGCCGTCATAAATGCGCTGCTGGGCAACAGTCGGATGAACCGTGCGGGCAAAAAAAGGAGAGAGTGCTGTTTTGACCACGGCTACCTCACATTCCGGCACTTTCTCCCGGATTTCGGCGGTGATGGTCTGGTCACCCGATGCAAAGACGAATGGAACTCCGAAAGTACCGGCAAGCGCTGCACACATGGTTGCCTCTGAGAGCAGATACCGGTCATCGTTGATATGCCAGCATGAATGCGGGAGCGATGCTTCCTTTGACCCCGCCATCGCGTGCATGCCGACGGCTACTACGCAGTCAAAGGTCTCGTCCAGGCACGGCAGCCATGCAGGCTGGGTATTGGCCATACCATGCATCAGCTCAGCCCTGGGATCCAGCGCTTCCAGATCAATCGTCTTGCAGTCTCCATGGTTATCGTTGACATAGACCGTGTCGGCGCCCTCGTCAAACGCTGCGCGAATCGCCGCGTTGACCTCTCCGGTGAGAAGTCGGGAAATTACCTTGCGTTTTTCATACTTTTCGATATCGGTATAGGTACTGTTGCGGGGATCCCACTCAACGACGCCTGCCACGCCTTCGATATCCGTCTGAATATACACCTTCACGCCAGTTTCCTCCCTCGTGCAATTTAATATAAGGGGTTGTTTTGATTATAGCACAGCATTGCTGCCATAGCAAGAGCGATTGACAAAAGTGACAAAAACATTGACGAAAATGCAATTGTTATTGCATCCTTTTTCAATGCGTGATATAATCAGAACCAGAAAAGGCTGTTCTTTGCAGCCTCCATTTCTGATAATCTTATCATTCACCTTTGCCGGAATCCTTCCGGCAGGAAACGGAGGAGTATTATGTCTGAGAAGCTGAGAATCGGCATCATCGGTACCGGCGGTATCGCGCATGCGCATGCACGCGCTTACAAGAATTTTCCCGACGTGGAGGTCGTAGCCGGCGCCGACATCATTCCCGGTAAGGCCCGCGCTTTCCTCGACGAATTCGGTTGGGACAAAGCAGATGCCTACGAATCCTGCGCCGAGCTCTGCGCCCGCGACGATATCGACGCCGTGAGCGTTTGTACCTACAACTCCACCCACGCGGTCTGTGCCATCGCAGCCCTCATGTCCGGCAAACACGTGCTGCTTGAAAAGCCCATGACCATCACCCTCGACGAAGCCAAGGATATCGTTGCAGCGGAAAAAGCCTCGGGCAAGATCGTCTCCGTCGGCTTCCAGCCCCGCTACGGCGCCAACTTCAAGCAGGTTCGTGATATCGTCTCCTCCGGTGCGCTGGGTGATGTTTACTACGTCCAGACCGGCGGCGGCCGACGCCGCGGTATTCCCGGCAGCTCCTTCATCGACAAGGACAAGGCAGGCGTCGGCGCTCTGGCTGATATCGGCTGCTACGCCCTGGACTTCGCCATGAACACCATCGGCTATCCCAAGCCCCTGACCGTCTCCGCTGTAGCTTACGACTATTTCGGCAAGAACCCGAAGTACTACAAGGAAAGCGAACGCTTCTCCGTCGACGACTTCTCCGCTGCTTTCATCCGTCTCGAAGGCGGCATCACCCTGGACTTCCGTATGTCCTGGGCCATGCATATGGACACCACCGGCGACTTCCTGTTCCTTGGTAAGGATGCGGGTCTGAAGGTCCGTCAGCCTCATTATGAGCTCTGGGGCGGCGCCTGGGACGGTGTTGTCGGCGACATTACCCTCTACCATGACGTGCTCGGCAAGCCCACCGCCACTCCCATTCCGATTGAGAAGGAAGAAAAGGCCAACCTCTTTGAGGCCAAAGTACGTGCCTTTGTGGATGCCGTGCTCACCGGCGGCTCTGCTCCCATCCCCACCAGCCAGATCATCTACAACCAGGCCATCATCGACGGCATCATCCGTTCCGCCGCCGCCGGTCACGAGGTCGAGATCGATCTGTAATCGTCTGCATACAACCGTTTTTTTGCCTGTAAACCGCCTGCATTACACGGGTCTAACTGTGTAAAGTGTAAATTCTTCCCATAACACTTGAAAAGCTATCCCGGAAGGAGTATACTAACCAAAGACAAGCGTTCCTCACGGAAGGCTATAAATCCGATTTGGAGTGTGATTGCAAATGAAACTGATCATCAAAAACGACTACGATGCCATGTGCGCCTGGGCTGCTCAGCACATCGCCGATGCCATCAACAATCATAAGGAAGACCGTCCCTTCATTCTCGGTCTGCCCACCGGTTCCTCTCCTCTGGGTGTCTACAAGAGACTCATCGAGATGAACAAGGCCGGCACCGTCACCTTCAAGAACGTCGTGACCTTCAACATGGACGAGTACGTTGGTCTGCCCCGTGAGCACGACCAGAGCTACTGGTACTTCATGCACGACAATTTCTTCAATCACATTGACATCCCCGCCGAGAACATCAACATCCTCAACGGCATGGCCGAGGATCTGGAAGCCGAGTGCCAGCGCTACGAGGACAAGATTGCCTCTTACGGCGGCATCGATCTGTTCCTGGGCGGCAGCGGCGTTGACGGCCACATCGCTTTCAACGAGCCCTTCACTTCCCTGAACTCCCGCACCGGCGTTCGCGCCCTGACCGAGGATACCCTCATTGTCAACTCCCGCTTCTTCGACAACGACCCCAACAAGGTTCCGAAGACTGCTCTGTCTGTCGGCGTTGGTACCGTCTGCGATTCCAAGCAGGTTCTGCTGCTCATCAGCGGCCACAACAAGGCCCGCGCCCTGCGTCACTGCGTCGAAGGCGGCGTGGATCATGCCTGGACCATCTCCGCTCTGCAGCTGCACAAGGACGGCATCGTTGCCTGTGACGAGGCTGCCTGCGGCGAGCTGAAGGTTGACACCTACAAGTACTTCAAGGAAATCTACAAGAACGAGAAGTAAGCTTTTATTGCTTCAAAAGGCCCGGATGTTTCAAAACATCCGGGCCTTTTCAATTTCTTGGTCAGACAGAGCCACGGCAATTGCCGTGGCTCTGTCAATTGGGTGCATATCTTACTTGACTTTGCTTCTGAACGAGGCACAATAGGCGCAATCGGGATTCTTACACAGCGTCGCCACAGGATCATCACGGAACATCGCCATGCCGACCTCATAGATATTGGCAAGCTCCATGCGATAGATCCAACCGATGCCAAAGGGTACCGCGTCGATCTTCAGACCGCGCTCCACAGCTTCTGCATAGAACTCGCTCTTGGCAGGATCGCCGTAGAAGTCGCGATCGCCCGGCAGGTGGCGCGGAATGCAGGCCGTATGCGGCTCGCCGTCAGCGTCAAGATAGCGGATCACCGCCGACTGCATGAAGGGCGCGTCGGTAACCTCTTCCAGATAATGCAGGAAAGTGTTGGGAGCGATGGAGCAGCCAAGGAATACCACGGAGCCGCCGCGCTTGAGCGCGGTATCAAGGGGCGAAGTCACGCC
>SVMB01000102.1 GCA_015067675.1 Oscillospiraceae bacterium | reverse complement strand
ATCCCGAAGTATTACCGCGCCATGGGCCGTAAGCTTGCAGGCCGCGTCATCTCCGCCATGGAGGACCGCGACGTGGTGTGGTTTGATGAGCCGAAGATCGCCGGTGTCCAGCGCCGCTTTAAGGTCAAGCATCGCGGCCCCTCCGAGGAGGAGCTGACCTGGGCCCGCGACGCCATCACCCATCTGGACGACTTCCCGATCAACGACCGCCACTTTGCCAATACCATCCTCGCCACCGAGGAACTGGGCGATCGTGAGATGGAGCTGTGCGTGCAGGTGCAGAAAATCGGCGGCGTGAACCTCTTTGCCTGCCCCCGCGAGATGTTCGTGGAATTCGGCTTTATGCTGAAAGAAGGCTCCGATTCCGATATGAACATCACCACCTGCAACGCAAACGGTGACTGCGGCTACGTCCAGATCCGCGAGCTGCTCAAGCCCGGCATCTATGAGTCCCGCCTGGATTCCGGTAAGCTCGAGCCCGACGCCGGTTATAAGATGGTGGACGCGATGCTCGAGATCATGAAGGAAATCTGACAATCAATATTGTTTGGAGGAAAAAGAAATGCCTGTTAAAGTTGGTCTGAAGTACATCGAAATCTGGAAGGAATCCATGGAAGACCGCATCTGCGAGTATGAGAAGGAAGTCGTCGATCCCGGTCAGATCGTGTTCTACGGCCCGTCCAACTTCACCCGCTGGTCTGCCCGTCACGGCATGATCCCCATGCGCGAACAGCTGCTGGGCGCTTCCGGTAAGCAGTGCGTGGTCAACCGCGGCTTTGGCTCCAGCTGCTCCGAGCATCAGCTCTACTATTATCCCCGCATGATCCGCCCCCTCGCCCCCAAGGTTCTGGTCTACTCTCCCTGCGGCAACTACTCCGCCTTCGGCTATTCCGAAGAGGAAGCCTGGGAGCTCGCCCAGCGCGTCGTCGTCTGGGCCAAAACCGACTTCCCGGATATCCGCATCTATCTGTGCGGCGGTAAGAAGGGCCTGAAGACCACGCCGGAGCGTCTGGAGAAGATCAAGCTCTTCAATTCCTGGATGGAGCAGTATGCCGCCGAGAACGAAAACGTCTTCTACCTCGACAGCATGAACTATGAGCCCCTGCAGCGCACCGATATCTTCGTCGAGGACGGCGTACACTACAATCAGGATGGCTATAACCTCTACGCCGACTACTTCCGCGAGATGCTCAAGGACGAGCTGGCCCAGTTCTAAAGCTTTTTCACGGCCCCCGGCATACTTCCCGGGGGCCGTCCCCATTTTTTGCAATACGATATGCTTGAGGTGTGCTTATGAATACCTATGCCCGCGATTATGGCCTTGTTTCCGACCCCGAACGGGTCCAGACCGCCCTCATTCAGCAGGCAATTGACGACTGCTGGCAGTCCGGCGGCGGCATCGTTTACTTCGAGCCCGGTTTGTATCGTACCGGTACCGTCTATCTGCGCAGCAATACCTGCCTCCACCTGCCGCCTGCCTGTACCTTGAAGGGAAGCGATGATATCAGTGACTATAACGCAGGCGATGCATGGCCTCAGAACATGATCTGGCCCCCGGAGTATGTCTACGGTCAGCATCTCATCGTCGGCCTGGAGGTGGAAAACTGCGGCATCTGCGGCGGCGGCACCATCGACGGCAACGGCCTGCACTTCGGCTACCGGGCAGAGCCCGACTTCGTGCGTCCGGGACAGATGGTCTATTTGTGCGAGTGCACCGGCGTGACGCTGGATGACCTGCGGCTTGTCAATTCCACCTACTGGAGCTGCTTTGTACACGGCTGTGAAAATGTCATCATCACCCGCCTGCGCATCAAAAATAACGCCCATATCTCCAACGGCGACGGCATCGACATCGATACCTCCCGCCGCGTCGTCGTCTCCGACTGCATCATCCAGACCGAGGATGACTGCATCACCTTCCGCTGCGATAACGGCTTCTTCTCAAAGCTGAAAGATACCACCCGCATCCTCGAGGATGTCACCGTCACCAACTGCCAGCTGGAGACGAAGGGTTGTAATGCCTTCCGTATCGGTGTCGGCAACGGTAAGATCCGCAACTGCCAGGTGTCCAACATCGTCATCCGCAACTCCTCCAAGGGCGTGTGCATGGAAAGCCGCTATTCCTTCAACGACGACGAGCGCCCCGGCGTGTCCATCGAGAATATCTCCTTCCAGAATATCTATATGGAGTGCCGCATTCCGGTGTTTCTTTCCTCAAGCTGCTTTGGCATCAACGACTTTTCCGCGCCGGCCATCCGCAACATCCGCTTCTCCGGCCTCACCGTCCGCGCACAGCATAACATCGTCATTCAGGGTACCCATAACGCAGCCCCCGAGAACATCGTGTTCCGGGATATGTTCCTGGATATGGAGGGCGTGCCAAAGTGTGAGGATAAATACGGTTACGGCGAATGGGATTATCTGACCTCGCCTGCGGCGTTTTATATCGCCAATGCAAAAGGCGTGCTGCTCGACGGCGTGCAGGTCAATGTCCTTGAGGAAGAGTCTCCGATCAACTACGGCGTCATCATGGACCGCGCACAGGTGCTCTTCGGCCCCTGGCGCGCCGAGAAATGCGGCCTGGTGATCGAAAATGAGGAGCGGGACGGCGGCGTACCCGCTGCGAAGGGCTGAAAGGGGCGTTCTGGGACATGAAAAGCATGGAAACGGCGGGAATCGTCAGAAAAGAGGACATTTTTCGACTTCTGGAAGGCTTCGGGATCCGGCATGACGATTACGTGACGATCCATTCCTCCCTGCGGGCCGTGGGACCCATCGAGGGCGGCGCAGAAGGGCTGCTGGATGCCCTGCGGGCGTATCTTGCAGAGGGACTGCTGCTCATCCCCACCCATACCTGGGCGGATATCGGCACAAGGCTTTCCTACGATCCCCGTAAGGATGTGCCCTGCGTGGGGGTGCTTTCCCGGATCGCGGCCTTTCATCCCGACGGGGTGCGTTCGCTGCATCCCACCCATTCCGTGACGGCGTTCGGCAAAAACGCGGCGGCATATGTGTCCCTTGAGCGTACATATGATACCCCCACCGCGCCGGATAACTGTGTTTCGCGGCTCTGCGGCGTAAAGGGGAAAATCCTTCTCGTCGGCGTGGGACTGGAAAGCTGTACGTATCTGCATTCGGTGGATGAGATGCTGCATATTCCCAACCGCATTGCGCAGGATACCATTCCCATCCGGGTGACGGGGTATGACGACCGGGTGACGACGGTAAATCTGCACCCGTTCAAAGTGGAAGGGTTGGGCTGCGGCATCTCGGAATACTACCCCAATTATGAAAAGCCGCTGTCTGACACCGGCGCGCTGACCTGCGGAACGCTGGGAAACGCCCGGGTCATGTGCTGCGATGCGTATAAAACCTTTGAAACGGTGCGCAGACTCTGGGAGCGTGCCGATCATGACCTGTGCTTTGGAGAGCAGGAGATTCCGGAGGCGTATTACCGCTGAAGTGAACCACAGGAGGGATTCCAGCATGAGAAAAATCTGCGCTGCCCAGATCGGCATGAGTACCCACGGCCACTCGGTGCAGGTGTTTGCAAGCATGAAGAAGCAGTCGGAGCTCTTCGACATCGTGGGATACGCGATCCCCGAGGGGCAGGAGGTGCTGCCGGAGCGCGCCAAAGTCCTGGAAGGGTACCGGCGCATGACGGTGGAGGAAATCCTCGCGGATGACGCGATCGAAGCGGTGATTGTGGAATCCGACGAGCGGGATCTGACCCGGTATGCCCTGGCTGCGGCGAAAGCCGGCCGGCATGTGCATATGGAGAAGCCCGGCGGCACGGATGCGGCCGAATTTGAGGAGCTTGTCCGCACGGTGCAGGCGTCGGGAAAGGTCTTTCATACGGGCTATATGTACCGCTATAACCCGGAGGTGATCCGGCTGCTGGAGCAGGTGAGAGCGGGTGAGCTGGGTGAGATCATCAGCGTGGAGGCGCAGATGAACTGCTTCCTCGACGATGATAACCGGCGCTGGATGGGCGCATATCCCGGCGGGATGATGTACTGGTTGGGCTGCCATCTCATCGACCTGATCCTGCAGATTCAGGGACGGCCCCGGAGTGTGCTGCCGCTGAACCGGGCCACAGGGTTTGGCGGGATTGATTCGCAGGACGCGGGACTGGCGCTGCTGTCCTATCCCCGGGGCATTTCGATTGCCCGGACCGTCGCCGTGGAGCGCGGGGGATTTCTGCGCCGGGAGCTGGTTGTCACCGGCTCGAAGGGCACCGTGGAGCTGCGGCCGCTGGAGTGTTATCAGGACGGCGGGATGTATACCTTCCGCCGGGAGACCTTCACCACCGGCTGGCATACGCCGGGTGTTGATACGCGCAGCCCGGCATTTGACCGGTATGATGGGATGATGGCAGCCTTTGCCCGGATGGTGCGGGGCGAGACCGTGAACCCGTATACGCCGGAGTATGAGCTGGCGCTTCACCGCATAATCCTGCAGTGCTGCGGGGTGTGAGGCGGCATATAGAGAAAAAAGTCCCCGTATTCCGGGCACGGAATACGGGGACTGCTGCATTGCGGGTGCAATCAGGTGGAGAGAATGGCGGTGGAGTAGCCGACGGGACTGCGGTCGGCATCCACGAATACGAAATAGCGGATGGCGTAGCCCGACTCGTCGAAGGTGTAGAAGGCGGGAATCGTGACGGGCGCCGTCACTGGGTAGACGATGTCCGTCTGCGCGGGATCAAGCGACAGGAAGGACTGCACGACCTTGCGGGGGCTTCTCACGCCGCCGTGGGCGCTGTTGAGATTGGTGGTGCAGTTCCAGCTCACATCCACGACAGAGACCGCATTTTCGGGGATTTCGGAGAAGTTGTAGGTGTACTTGCCGCGGGATTCCGTGACATCGCAGGGCACCTTGACCATCCCGGAGATCAGAGCATCAAACTCTGCGCGCCGCGCCTCCACAAGAGGCTTTGAATCCACGTTGATCTTTCTGACCTTGATGGAGGGATCCTCGCTCTCCATACCCGTGGAGTAGGCGTAGCCTGTCACCATACCCTTGCCGTTGGTGATCAGCCAGGTGTAGGTGGATCTGCGGCCCTCATACATATGGGGGAACCACAGCGACGGGTAATCGGTGTAGTCGTCGTCGAGACATTCGTCAAAATAGCGGCTGACGGTGGAGGCGATCTCGCGCTGAGAGGGTTCGGCGGCAGGGGTGTCCGTAAACTGCGTCTGGGTGGAGTAGACATCGAAACTGCGGCCGAAGCGGGAGGTCCATCCCGTTTCCGCTGCCCAACCTTTGGAGTCCACCTTCAGCACAAACTCCTCGGCCTCGGCAGAGAGAATCTCGCGGGCAAAGAGCATGTTCACATCCGGCATCAGGCCGCAGGCTTCGGCTGCATCCGCCGTCACCGCGCCGGATTCCACGAGGGTTTCCACGAGGGTGATATCGCTGCCCTTGGGTAAGGCCTGTAAGGCCGACTTTGAGACGATGCAGACATCGCCGCGGGTGAAGGCGCTGTTTGCGCCGTAGTCACCGTAGGTGATGCGCAGCGTGTCGGTCAGCTCCCAGGCGGCGTTCCATGTAAAATCCTCGCCGGAGACGTAGCCCAGCGCACGCAGGATGAAGGTCAGGTACTGGGCTGCGCTCACCGTGTCATTGCCGCCGAAACGGGTCTGGCTCACACCCTGGGTGAGACCGGCTGAGTACGCATAGCCCACGTAGGGCTTTGCCCAGTCGTCCACGTCGGTGAAGGGCATCTCCCAGACGCCGGCCTTGGCCTCGGCCTCACGGCCCAGCAGACGCACCAGCATCGTGACCGCCTCCTGACGGCTGGGTGCACGGTCGAGGTCGTAATTGGGGGTGCCGTCGGGATTGGTGCCCACGCCGCCGAAGAGTCCGAGGGCGTTAAGCGTCCCGGCAGCGGCGGCTGCCTTGGAATCTGCCGCTGTAACCGGCAGCGCCAGGGACAGAAGCAGAGCCAGAGTCAAAAGAATGCTGATAATCCGCTTGCTCATTGCAAAAATCCTCTCTGAAATATGGTTTCACCGCTGCCGCAGGATTAACGGGGCCTCTGCCTTTGCGGCGCGACGTGCCCGTTTTGCCGGCAGGTGTTAACCATATTTTAGAATAACAGGGAGGTTTTGTCAAGAGATCTCACTGCGGCTGCTTTCCTGCATATCGCTTCCGGTAGGCCAGCGGCGACAGCCCTTTCTTGGCACGGAATACCTTCGAAAAATACTGCGGGTCTACAAACCCACAGCTCGCCGCTGTCTCCGCTATCGAAAATACGGTGCTCTCCAACATCCTGCACGCATGCTGCACCCTCAGATTATTGACGTACTCCGTAAATCCAATCTGCATGTGCGCCTTGAATATCCGCGACAAATACTTCGGCGTGTAGGAAAACGCCGCCGCAACCTCGTCCAGACTCATGCTCTGCTGCGTGTAATGCAAATCTATATACTCCGTAATCAGATCAAACCGCCGCTCACTCTCGCTCCTGCGCTGCTCAACCGTTTCCGCAGGCGCTATCTGCGCAAGCGTGTACAGCAGCACGCCCTCCGACAGTAAATTCGCGTTCTCCGGCGTTACCCGGTTGATCGCGTCCGTCCAGAAGTCGATGAGATGGGAAAATCCCGCGAAAACCGGCCGCTGCGCACTGATCCCCAGCTTTTCAAATACCGTGTGCACGCAGTCTCCCATGAAGCTGATGTAGAAATAGACGAAGTCGTCGCTGGCGTCAAGCGTGTAGCGGTACTGCGGGAGACTGAAAAAGAGATGCCCCGCAGCCAGCGGAAAATCCCGACCGTCCAGATGCAGCGTCCCGGTGCCGGCGGTGACCAGAAACAGATAGGGAATCGGGTAGTAAAATGGCTGCCGGAGGACGTGGAAGCGCCCCTCCAGAACGAATTTGACCGTGCGGATGCTGCCCGGATACTCCCGGGCGGGGATAAAGCGGCAGATACTTCTCAAAACAATCACGCTCCTGCCTTAATAATACCGCTTTCGGGGGAAAAGTCAACGTGATGGCGATATTTTCCCGCTAAAGAGGGACATTTTCCCTTTACAAACCCGGGACGCGATGATATGATAGCCCCATGGAATCCCAGACTTTCAACAGGAGGTTACTATGGAACAGAAAGTGATCAGAGTCGGCGTTGTGGGTCTCGGCCGCGGCATGAGCCTCATCCGCGACAGCCTGCACGAGCCCGATATGCGGCTTGCCGCCATCTGCGACATCAACCCGCAGAAGATTGAAGATGCCAAAAAGATCCTCGCGGAGGAAAACATCACCGGATACGCCTGCTTCGAAGACTACGACGAGATGCTGAAAGCGGACATCGACGCGGTGGTTGTCGCCACGGACGCGGTGTGCCATGTGCCCTTTGTCATCAAGGCGATGGAAGCGGGGAAGCACGCGCTGAGCGAGATTCCGGCGGTCAATTCGCTGGAAGAAGCCAAGGAGCTCAAGAAGTGCGTGGTGAGGCATCCGGAGCTCAAGTACATGACCGCCGAGAACGACTGCTTCATGGGGTTCATTGAAGCGTGGAAGATGATGTACGAGGACGGGAAGTTCGGCGAGATTGTATACGCCGAGGCGGAGTATCTGCACAGCACCGATTACCGGGAGATCAAGGCGGAGAGGTATAAGCCCGACCACTGGCGCAGCTACAACCCGGCGATCAAGTACATCACCCATGAGCTGGGCCCGCTGCTCTACATCATGGATGATCACTGCGTGTCGGTGAGCTGTATGGTGCCGGAGCCGATATACAATCCCTATAAGCCCAATTATGCGCAGAACGGGGTAGCGATACTCAAGACGGCGAAGGGTGCGGTCATCCGGGTGCTGATCTGTTTTGGTGCGTATGTGGGGTACACGCACAATTATGCGATGTACGGAACGAGAGGTTCGATCGAGTTTGATAAGAGTAAGCCGAGGCTGGAGGCGCATTCGCTGGCGCGTTTTTCGGATATACCGGGATCGCTGCAGCAGAAGATTGACATACCGGTAACGTGTACCTCGTTTGGAGCGGGAGGCACGGGACATTTTGGACTGGACCGTAAGCAGGTGAGGGCATTTTTAGATGCGATCATCAATGACACGGAGCCGCCGATTAACGTAGATTTGGGCATACGGATGGCGCTGCCGGGAATATTTGCGCATGAGTCGTATTTGAACGGCGGATCGGCGGTAGAGATACCGGACGTAGCGGACTTTGACCTGGCGTAAGCACGAAATGCAGTATCGAATCAGGAAATGCAGTAGAAGCTAAGCGCCGCAGGCGAATGAGGAACGCTTTGCGTTCCTCGGGGTCAAGGGTGCTTTGCACCCTTGCGCGGGGGTCAAAGGGGGGCGGCGTGAGCCCCCCGTCGATCCCGCAGATCCGCAGTGTGAGAATGACAGATGAAGCGTAACAGCGGACGGCCTAAAAACAAAAATGAAAAATGAAAAAAACCGAAACCTTGCCGTTTGATCGTACTTCCTGCTGTACCAACGTCGAGTGACGCGGGAACTCTGGGAGTTCCCCAGTCACGAGCCACGATAGAACCCGCCTTCTTTAACCTGACCAAGCAAAAAGAATCCGTATTCTGTAACATTTCAGCATTACAGAATACGGATTCTGTCTTTTAACTTAGTACAACAGAAGACGGGTTCTATCGTGGCTCATTGCTCGTTACACTTGCAATTCGTGGCAATACAGCAGATAAAGGGATCGGGCGGCAAGGTTTCGGATTTTTTCGTTTTTCATTTTTTGCCGTCCTCTGTCACGCTTCATCTGTCATTCTGCCGGTTCGCCGATATGGGAACGTCCAGGGGCTGCTCGCCCCTTCAACCCCCGCAAGGGTGCAAAGCACCCTTGACCCATTTCCGACTGCGTCGCTTGGCTTCTACTGCATTTCCCGATTCGGTACTGCATTTGTTCTGTCAGATCATTCCGCTTTCCTTCCAGTCGGCCTCGGCCTGGGCATAGTCCTCTTCCGTGGGCCGGAAATCCGGGTGGCTGCAGCAGGGCATGCCCGCATGTCCATTCTCATCCGGGAACGGCGACAGGTCATCATTCTCCCATACCTTTCGCTCATCCTCATTCCGGAAGTCCGGAATGAGATACTCCGCGCCGCCATTATTACTGCTGCGCTGGGCAAATATCGCCGCCGCAGACAGCGAAACCGAACGGTATACGTCAAAAAACGGCTTCTCATCGTCCAGCACGTAACGGGCGAACACTTCCGTTACCCACCAGTCGCCGCCGCCGTGTCCCACGTTTTTCAGCGCTTCGTTCTTCGCCTCGTCGTCAAACCACTTGGCTTCCACTACCTGGTTGGATTCCTGCCCCTCGGGCGTATGCCAGGGATCGTACTGGATGTAAACCTTGCCGGGATCGTGGGTGAAGTTCTGCATGTTGCCCTTCTCGCCGCAGATGCGGTAACGCGTGCCGTGACCGCCCCAGGCGGAGCAGCCCGTCACACGGGCAAGGGAGCCGTCCTTCATCTCGCAGAGGATGATGGAGGCCAGATCGCCGACCATGGCCGCGGTGCCGCGGAGATTGTCCGGCGCAAAGACGGACTTGCAGTTGACCGCTTTCAGCTCGTTGCCGGTGATGTGCAGAATCGGCGCCAGCGCGTGGGTGATGTAGTAGGTGCGGGGCAGCCAGTTGCGCCAGTGAAGGCGTCCGGGAGCCAGCAGGTTCTTGTCGTGGGGCGTGACGGGGTGGTTGTACTCGCCCTCGCAGAATACCGCACGGCCGAAAGCGCCCGTTTCATAGCGCCGCTTCATGTCCACGCAGTGCGCCATGAAGGGATAGTTCTCCGCCAGCATGTACTTGCAGCCGGTGCGCTCCACGGTGCGGCACAGCGCCACGCATTCCGCCAGCGTGCAGGCGGGGGTGCACTCGCTGAGGACGTGAATGCCCTTTTCCATGGCGCGGATGGCATAGGGCGCGTGCTCGTAGAAGTAGTTGACCAGCATCACGGCGTCAAAGAGACCGCTGTCGATGAAGGTGTCGAAGTCGGTAAAGACCTGGATGTTATACTTGGTGATGTGCTCCTGTATTTTTTCCAGCTCACGGGGATTGGAGTCGCAGACGGCAGTCACCAGAGTGTCGTCGCGCTCGGCGAACAGCTTGACGAAGTTTGCTCCTCTGCGCACGCCGAAGATACCGATTCTCATTTTCCGGCTCATAGTATATTCCTCCTTGAATGGATGATTGTGTGCGGCCGTATGCTTTTATTATAGCAACGGAGATTTGCGCAGGACAAGGGACTAATTCCACTTTCGGCAGCACATTTTCTACTTTCTGCAGTCCGGCGGGACAAAACAGCCGCTGTCGGCGCAAAAAAGCGTTGACAGCGGCGCATATTCTATTGTAAAATAAATTGATATCAATTGAGCGGGGCGCCCCGCTGTTTGCAGTGAAACTGCAAACAATAAGGTGCTGAATCCAAAAACAACACGCGGGAAACTGCGTTTGAGATAGATGATTATAATTTAGGAGGCGCAGAAAGATGAGAAAGTCTATTCTGAGCATGATGCTGGCAGTAGCTATGGTAATGAGCCTGCTGACCGGAGTTGCATTTGCTGCGGGAAACCAAATTTATTATGTTGCTACGACGGGTAACGACGCAAATTCGGGCACACAGGACGCACCGTTCGCTACTGTTCAGAAGGCGGTCAACATGGCGAGTGATGGAGATACAGTCATAATTAAGGAAGGAAGCTATAACGTATTTTGCCCTGTAAGTAACGTCAACAACTATACAGGTAGATCCCACAACCTGTTTATTGGTAAGAATATTACCGTGAAAGGTGAAGCGGGCAAGAATGTTGTTCTGTATAGTTATCAGGAAACTTATACCGCCACTTTTGATGCCCGAATCACCGTACTTGTCAGTGGAACCGATGGTGTAGTTGTTGACAACCTGACGATTCTGCCCAGCTACTATCCTGAGTCCATAAGCACCGATTTGGATACAGTTACCGGGTCAGTCGTAAACAGCCTGGTTGGAAAAAATACTTTGAAATTCTATTACAACCAGATCATCGATACTATGCGGAATTACAACGGTTCAGGTTCAGTCAGCCGGGATTACATTGATAATCTGACCATTCAAAATTGTGTTATTGGTGATCAGGCTATTTCTGCTGAACTTTGGGGCAGCGCCATATATTTCCCAGGTGCGGTAGGTAACGCTACAAACTATGTTGGTATGACCGGAGGATATACCATCCAGAATAACACACTGTATGGCAGTGTCTGCATTTGTGAGGGTGCTTCTAAGGATGTTAGCAGCGCAGATTGCGTCATTACCGACAATACATTCCACGGAGCTCTGATTCTCAACGGCCAGCGTCCTACAGGTTGGAACTATCTTAGCTTGCCCGTATTCCCGACAGTTACCGGCAATACCTTTAAAACTGTAGGCGGCATAACCGATGGCCATGAATGGTTTATCGGTTCACGTGACGGTAATGAAACTGCGGTTATTCCTACTGTTACGCTGGAAAGTTACCTGAAAGATAATAGCTTTTCTGCTGAAGGATACAATGCGAAGATTGTCACTGGAAGTTATGCCTACTCTGAAACTGCTACGGAATATTATGCTTTGATAGTAGCAGAGGAATCAGCCTCTACCGTTTCTCCCACCCCATCCGCTCCCGTCGTTACCGTCCCCGTGACCGGCGACTCCAACACCGTCCATGTTGAGGCCGAGATCACTGAGGATACCGCCACCGTTCTGCCGGTGAATCCCGGCGAAATCGATGCCGCGCTCTCCGGCAACGATGCCACCGGCGTTGTGACCGTTGACCTGTCTGCTGTCAGCGAGACCGTCACCACTGTCAATCTGCCCATCACCCTGATCGAGGACGTCGTTGCGGCGGCTGAGCACGCCCATAACGACACCGAGCATCTGGCCATCGCCCTGCCCGCCGGTACCGTCACCCTTGA
>SVMB01000101.1 GCA_015067675.1 Oscillospiraceae bacterium | reverse complement strand
GGCGATGGTCGTCTCTGGAATGGGTTTCGAAAGGGAAAACCGGTGTTTTCCCTTCGTGTGTTCTTTGGTTACTTTCTTGCACACGCAAGAAAGTGACCGCGGGGTGCATGCGCAATGCACAGGGCGTCACGACTAGATGACGTGATCCTCCCTGCGCCGCAGGCACACAACCTTCCAGACATAAAAAACTCAAGTCCTTTCATCATAACCCATTACTTATATAAGGAGAGATGAATCATGAATATCCTCAAAAACGTCTATTACGGCGGTAAGCGCCGCGCGCTGACCATGAGCTACGACGACGGTACCATCCACGATCGCCGACTTGCCGAAATTTTCGACAAATACGGCATCCGCGGCTCCTTCCACCTCAATTCCGGCAATCTCGGTAAGGAAAACCGCATCACCGCCGAGGAGCTTCCCACCCTCTTTGCAAACCACGAAATCTCCCTGCACTCCCTCACCCACCCGTCCCTGGAGTTCTGCTCGAAAGAGACCATCATCGCCCAGATCATGCAGGACCGCGCTAACCTTGAAAAGGCCGCCGGTTACGTCGTGCGCGGTATGTCCTATCCCAACGGAAGCTATAACGCCGAGGTCATCGAAATCCTGCGCGCCTGCGGCGTCGTCTGCAACCGCACCGTGGCGGCTACCCACAACTTCAAGCTCCCCACGGACTTCCTCGCCTGGCATCCCACCTGCCACCACCGCGACAACTCCCTGGAGCTGCTGGATACCTTCCTCAAGCGCGACCGCTATCTCCTCGACTGCCTCTTCGTCTGGGGTCACAGCTACGAGTTCGACCGCCAGAACAACTGGGAGCTCATCGAGGAGTTCTGCAAGCGCGCCGCCGGCGACGAGACCATCTGGTATGCCACCAACATCGAGATTTACGACTACGTGCAGGCTCTCAAGGCCCTGCAGTGCTCCGCCGACGGTCACATCCTGCACAACCCCTGCGCCATTGACGTCTGGGTCTCCGCTGACGGCCAGATCGTGAAGGTCGGCGCGGGCGAGACCGTGATTCTGTAAGAGAAATCCGCTTTATTTCAACATAAACACCATATTTCGGAGGTAAAACATCATGAAAATTCTGGTTATCGGCGGCAACGGCCACGTTGGTTCCTTCCTCGTTCCCCAGCTTCTGAAAAACGGCCACGAGGTCTGGATCGGCGGCCGCTACGGCAAGCCCATCCCCGAGGACAGCGCGTCCTACGGTGCCAAGAGCGTTGTGTGCACCACCAGCGACGAGGAAAGCCTGAAGGCCATGGCCAAGGAAGGCTTCGACGTTGTCATGGACTTCCCCGGCACCGCCTACAAGGCCTATATGGCTCTGCGCGACCACACCCGTCACTTCATCGCCTGCGGCTCCCAGTGGATGTTCGGCGAGTCCACCCGCGTTCCCGTGCCGGAGATCTTTTCCACCAGATGCTTCTCCGACGGTTACGCCCGCCGTTTTGACGAGATCCGCGAGATGATCGCCGATTCCGGCACCCATCAGGCGGTGTTCACCGCGATCATGCCTCCCAACATCTGCGGCCCGCACAAGATTCCGCTGGACACGCTGGGCGGCCGTGACGTGGAAGTTCACCGTGCCAATAAGCGGGGCGAGGTGGTTTACCTGCCCGACGGCCCGCAGTGCCTGATCAGCCCCTGTGACGCGGATGACATTGCGACGCTGTTCCGACTGGCAGCGGAGCATAGAAGTGCTGCGGCGGGACAGATTTTCAACGTTGGCAGTGCGTATGGTCTGACGGCGTCAGAGTTTGTGCGGGCGTATGGATATATTCATAATGTAGAGATTCCGATTGAGTACGTGAGCTGGCAGAAGTACCGGGACGAGATCAGCCCGAGTCAGGGCGCCTGGTGGCACTTCTATAGCCATATGTGCCCGGACATTTCCAAGGCGAGAAAGCTGCTGGGATACGAGCCGAAGTATACGCCCGAGCAGACGATGGAGCGTGCCATCGGCTGGATGCGCGATCAGGGTATGCTGTAAGAAATGCAATAGGGGAGAAGATGGTAAGGACAGATACAGCGGCGCAGCCGAAAATGGGTCAAGGGTGCCTTGCACTCTTGCGAGGGGGACAAAGGGGGGCGAGCAGCCCACCGTCCTGCCCGCAGATCCGCAGTAACAGAATGAACGGGAAACGTAACGGACTGAAATAAAAATAATTAAAATCCGAAACCTTTCCCGCTGATCGTATCATCTGCTGTCTGCACGTCGAACGACAAGCGAAGTGAGTCGTGAGCCACGCTTTCGACCGTCTCCGGCGTACTCGCCTTTCTGTTCCATGCCGTTTCCGGCTTCCGGCTTCTGCTTTCAGCAGAAAAGCCACGCTTTTTGACCGTCTCCTTCAACATAACCTGACAAATAGAATCCGTATTCTGCATTCCCGGGGCTTTTCCGGTACAGAATACGGATTCTTTCTTTCACTTGGTATAACAGGAGACGTGTGAAATCGTGGCTCGACGCTCGATTCTCTTGCGTCTCGACGCAAGGAAGCATTGAATGCCATCGAAAATACAGGTCTTGGTTTATTTTTCTTTATTTATATTTTTATCGATTTCTGTTAACCTTTATCATTCATTCTCCCGGTTCGCCTATATGGGAAGGACGGTGGGCTTCTCGCCCCCCTTTGTCCCCCTCGCAAGGGTGCAAAGCACCCTTGACCCGTTTTCGCCTGCGGCGCTGTATCTGTCCTTACCATCTTCTATCCGCGTGCATTTCATCAAATATGCATTTTCCTCTTGCTCTACGTTCGATTCTTTTGTATAATCATCTTATCATCCCTACTACTCACAAAGGAGCGCGCTCCTATGCTCAAAACCCTCAACGTCGGTCTCGTCGCCCACGTCGATGCGGGCAAAACCACCCTCACCGAACAGCTTCTCTATACCGCCGGCGCTCTCCGCGGTCTCGGCCGCGTCGACGACGGCACTACCCAATCCGACTTCCTCACCATCGAACGCGAACGCGGCATCTCCGTCCGCGCTTCCTCTACCCATCTCCAATGGCGTTCCTGCGAACTCCACCTCGTCGATACCCCCGGCCATGCCGACTTCACCGGCGAGGTCGAACGCTCCCTCGGCATCCTCGACTGCGCCGTTCTCCTCGTCAGCGCCGTCGAAGGCATCCAGTCCCAGACTGAACTCCTCATCGATGCCTTCACAGACCTCCGCATCCCCTTCCTCGTCTTCGTCAACAAGCTCGACCGCACAGGCGCCGACTACTCCGCCGTCTGCCAATCCCTCCGCGACCGGCTCAAATCCTCCGGCATCACCTGCGTGCAGTGCTCCTCCCCCCAAAACGAGGGCGGGGGCGACCTGCAGCTCTCCCCCTCTCCCGATCTCACCGAGGAACTCCTCTCCGCCTGCGGCGATGATGCCCTGCTCGAGGCTTTCCTCGAGGGTTCTCCCCTCCCCGACGGCGCTCTGGAAGCATCGGTCCGCGAGGCTGTGCTCTCAGGCTCCCTCTGTCTCATGCTCGGAGGCTCCGCCAAGCTCGGCATCGGCATCGACGCCCTTCTCGACGCCCTCGACGCCTACTGCGCTCCCATCATCACCGACGACGACATCCGTGCCCCCCTCTGCGGCCGTGTCTACAAGCTCGAGCACGATCCCCGCATGGGCAAGGTCTGCCACGTCCGGCTCTTCTCCGGCTCCCTGCGCAACCGCGACAGCGTATATCTCCCCCGCGTGGACGCCGAAGAAAAGATCACCCAGATCCGCTCCGTCTCAGGCCGTCAGTCATCCGATCTCGGTCAGGTACAGGCCGGCGGTCTGGCCGCGCTCTACGGCCTTCGCTCCGTACGTGCCGGTGATCTGCTGGGGCAGGGCATCCCGCCGCGTCTTCCCGCAGCGCTCACCGTTCCGGTGCTCACCGTCCAGGCGCTTCCGGCGAAGGAGGAGGATCGCATCCCCCTTCTCGGCGCGCTCACCGAGCTCTGCGACGAGGATCCCGCGCTGTCCTTTCAGTGGATCGAGCGCCGTCAGGAGCTTCACCTGCGCACCACCGGCCGCATCCAGCTTGAGGTTCTGCAGTCCTTCCTGCGCGAGCGCTACAATCTCGCCGTGACCTTCACCGCCCCGTCGGTGATCTACAAGGAGACGCCCCGGGAGGCTGCCGTCGGCCGGGACGACTACACATGGCCCAAGCCCTGCTGGGCCTGCGTGGACTTCCTCATCGAGCCGCTGCCGGAGGGTTCCGGGCTGCAGTACGAGTCGATCTGCTCCCCCCGGGACATTGCCTACCGGTACCAGAACCACGTGGAGACCGCCGTTCCCCGGGCATTACAGGAAGGCAGGCTCGGCTGGGAGGTCACCGACCTGAAAGTGACCCTGCGCGGCGGCAGTCATCACGAGGTTCACACCCATCCTTTGGACTTCTTTGTGGCAACGCCCATGGCGATTGCCCGCGGCCTTGAAAACGCCGGTGTTATGCTTCTTGAGCCGATGCTGAACTTACGCATGCGTGCGCCTGAGGATACGCTCGGCCGTGTGGTGAGTCTTTTGGTAAATCACCGGGCAAGCTTTGACTCGCCGGTTGTCCACGTGGGTGACTTCACCCTCGACGCGGAGATTCCCGCCGAGGAATTTCTGGAGTTCCCGGCGCTCTTTGCCGCAGCCACCGGAGGCCGTGGAAGTCTGGGCAGCCGCTTCTCCCGCTACACCCTCTGCCCGCCGGGGCACGGTCAGCCCCGCGAGCGCGGCGGCATTGACCCGCTGGACAGGTCGAAATACATCCTCTGGGCAAGAGGTGCGCTGACCGACGCGCAGTAGGAAAAAAATATGACGGCACACAAAAAGACGGCGTGACCTCAAAGTCACGCCGTCTTTCTCAGCTTACCTGCTGTTTATCACACGAAATAGCGCCAGAGGAAGGTGCATCATGGTGGGGTTTACTCTTTGATTCCGCCTGCAAACAGGGATTCCAGCTCCTCCATTGCGGCAATCGGCAGGAAGTTATCCTGATTGTCGCTTGCGTCAATGGACTCCCGGTCGGCATTTCGCACGCTCAGAGACGCACCGGACATCGCCGGAAGCCCTGAAACATGAACATGGTGTCCGTTGTACTGTGCCAGGTCGTGGGAGGCCACGATCTGACTGATCTTCCTCATGAAAGCATGGCTTTCCCTGAACGGTACCTTTGTCTCATCCCCGCCGGGGATCAGGCGTTGATAGCTTGCCTTCACCGCGCCGTTTTCAAGCCTTGCTTCCAGCCGGTATACCGCCTGTTCCAGCGTCGTATCCTCCGCCAGTTCCACTGCGGAAAACTCGCATTCAAAAAAGACGACGATGGAGGAACCAAAGGTTTTCGGGGCATCCTGATCCGAGTGGTCACGTACCGCGCCGTCCTCCTCAGGTTCCGCCGCGGGTTCCCGTCGGCTGCAGCCCGTCAGCACCACTGCCGCAGCCAGCGCCAGCAGCGCGGAAATCCAGAACATCCGTCTCATCATCCCTCCCCCTTCGTTGCGTTCTGCTCCTCAACCGGGACAAATTTCACGCCGCATTCTGTACAGAATTTCGGCGGATGGGCAGGGTCCTCCGGGAGATGGCCGCAGTGATAGCAGCTTCCCGCGGCCCATACTTTTGCAGGCAATCGCCGTTCCCCGGCCTTCGCCATAGGATACATCGCAAGCCTCGGATCGTCCGGCCGGATGCCGGGAACCCCGGTGATGGTGCGCTGCCGACAAGGCACGTCCGCAGTCATCCGTCCCGTGGTAGTCTCATTTTCCGTCTTTTTCATATTCTTCAGCTCCCGGCCTTCTGACTTGCCAGATACGCATGGATGATATCCACACTCTCATTCAAGAAATCACAAGCTTGTTATGGCCCGGATTCACCAGGGACAGATGCCGCGCCGTCTGAGGATTCCAAACTTGCCAGAATCGCCAGCACGTCGCGGTCGTCAAGCGATATCTCATCGCCGCCGGATTCAAACCGGACATAGACCCGATACTGCTGCTTTCCATCTTCCGCCCCCAGAAGCGCAAATCGTCCGGTACAGACGCGGCCCTGATAATCATCGGCCGTGTAGCCGTTCCAGACAATTTCCCCGCAGGATAACTGCGCAATCTGCTCTGCATTGCGCACGAGCACATCATCTGCGGGCGGCTGCTCTACCGGCAGATCGGGCCCGCATTCAATCCTGATATAGGGCTTTTCCGCAACCTTCCGGTCGCTTTCGCCGCCCTTTCGCAGGAACACACTGTCTGATCTGATCGGCCTGCCGTCCGTGAACGGATCCTCAACCGGGATCACCCGCCAGCCGTCGGGCACCAGCACCCGAAACGCGCCGGTGTCATGGATTTCGCCTGTGACTTCCGTCACCGCGTCCGGCAATCCCGGTGCCGTGCAGCCTGCCGCCAGCAGCAAAAGTATCGCCATGACCGCAAGCAGTCTCCGTACTCTGCGCATTTCATCCTCCCGTCGGCGTCACTCGCCCCGGTAGTATGCCTCGACCATGGACACCAGCGGCGCCGTGGCCTGATTGGTGTCATAGGCTGCCCAGGCGATCACTTCCCTGCCCGGTTTCCGGGGGATAAAGATCTTCTGCCCGAACATACCGCCGCAGTTGTACCAGGCGTTCTGTTCCGAGGTCCAGAAGCTCAGACCGTAGCGATCCTCCGCGTACGGACGGCTCGCTTCCTGCACCCAAGCCTCCGACAGCAGCCGCTGACCCCGCCACACACCGCCGTTTGCATACAGGATGCCCAGCTTAATCATGTCCTGTACCGAGCAGAACAGTCCCGTGGCGCCCATCGCGTGTCCCTGCGGGCAGCAAGCCCATGCCGGGGCGGTGAACGCCAGCGGATTGAACAGCTCCCGCTGCAGGAAGTCAAACAGCCGCTCCCCCGACGCCGCATGCACGATTCTGGACGCCAGGTAATAGTTTGAGTCGCTGTAGCGGAAATGCTCACCCGGTGCATGGGAAAAGGGATGCTCCAGCACCATTTTGAGATAATCCTGCGTCGGATACAGGGCCGTATCCTCCACATCCACGTCCAGAAAGCCCCGGTCTGTGCCGATGGTCTGGGTCAGCACGTGCCGCACGGTCACGTTTTTCCATTCCTGCGGCATATCGGGATTCATTCCATGAAGCAGCGACCAGACATCGTCCTCCAGCGAGAGCTTCCCCCGGTCAGCCAGCATTCCCACCGCCGTGGCGGTGAAGTTTTTGGACACGGAGTAGAGATTATTGCAGAGGTTTCCCGGAAAGCACCGTTCTACCCTGATATCATCCTCACAGGAGGCCGCCGCCACCGCATATACCGGCAGCGACCGGGCGCGTATCTCGTCGGTCAGTTTATCCAGAATCATATCGGCACCTCATCGTTACCCGAGTTTCAGTTTTTGAGGCTTATATCTGTCTATATTGTACCCACAACCAGGTCTTATGTCAATATTATATCACATTTTTGTTTGTTTTTCATTCTTGTTCACAAGAACACGCAGATTCTTTACAATCCCACAGGAATATGCTAAAATGGGCTGGTCAGGAGGCAATTTGCCCTCACTTTATCCACACAAACACTGCAAAGGAGATCATTATGTCCCAACGTATCAGACTGATGACGCACAATATCTGGAACCGCGACTTGAATTCCCCCGACTGGGAGGCCAAAGGCGAGGACTGCTCGGCGGCTGTCCGCGTGAAGGGGCTCCTGCGCGTCTACCGCGAGACGCTGCCGGATGTGATCGGCTGTCAGGAATCATCCGCCCTGATGGCGGACCTGCTCAAGGAGGGCTTCACCACCGAGCCGGTCAACTACACGCTGATCTGGGGACGCTTCACGCCCATCCTCTACCGTGCCGACAAGCTCGAGCTGATCGACTCGGAATTTGGTACCTACCCCGAGCATCTCGAGGGCTTTGAGGGCAGCTTCAACGATGTCCGCTCCAAGTCGTGGAACCTGGGTGTCTTTCGCGTGAAGGCCTCCGGCAAGGTGTTCGTATTCGCCACGACCCATCTGTGGTGGAAGCATTCTCCCTCGGCAAAGCTCTTCTCCGCCGGTTCTGCCTATCAGGCAGGCTCCGATGAGGCGCGGGAATACCAGCTCGGGATTCTCTCCGCGAAGGTGAAGCAGTACCGTGAAAAGTACGGCTGTCCCGCCGTCATGGTCGGCGACATGAACACCGACTACAACTCCCTTGCCATCCAGACCGCGCTGGCAGCAGGCTTCCGCCATGCCCACGACATCGCGGTGGAATATGCCGAGGAGGCGGTGGGCTATCACAACTGCTTCCCCTGGGGCTATGAAACCAAATACTTCGACACGCCCTTCGAGTCGGCAATTGACCACATACTCGTGCTCGGCGAGCCCGAAGGCGCGGTCCGCCGCTTTGAGCGCTATTCCCCCGACTACTACTTCCCCATCTCGGATCATTCCCCGGCATACATCGACCTCGAACTCTGATCCCTCCCCTATCAAACCAAAAACCGGCAGGCCACAAAAACGTGGTCTGCCGGTTTTATCATGCTGACGGCTTCATGAAAGCGCATTTTGTTTTATGTTAACTCAAGAAGCCGAACCGTTCAAACAGCAGCGCATGGAGGTTATCCCGGTTTGTCCGCAGGCTCAACTCCAGCTGTGTCCGGGCGGCGGCACCGTTGCCGGCGGCATCCTCACCGAGGGCTGCGAAGTAGTGATGCTGCGCCGCACGCAGTGTTTCGGGGGCATCCACAAAGGAGATGAAGAACGGCGTCGTGGCAAAGAAGCCGTTATCCCGGACGGCGCCGATCCCGCTCCACTCCCTGCGGTACCGGGTCACCAGATGCTGTGCGCGGGTAGGCTCGCCCAGGTGCTCCAGCGACTTCGCCTGCCAGTAGGGCAGCTCTTTGAGATGCATATTGCTGAAGTAGTCCACCGTGATACCCGCGATATAGGAAAAGATTTCTTTCGCCTCAGGTATTCTGCCCAGCTTTTCCAGACAGATCGCCTCGTGATATTTCAGAGGCACCAGCTTGCAGTGGTTCCAGATGCCCGCGCCCAGAGACTGGGGCAGCGTCTGCCCCTCGCGGAACATCGCCAGCGCCTGTTCGACCTCGCCATTCTCCAGGGCAGCTTTGCCCTTAACCAGCCATGCAAACATATACTGATCCGCAATCGCATGCTCCCCTCCCTCACAGGGTACGAATGCATGGGACATCAGCGTTTCGATTGCCTGATCCGGCAGGAAGGCCTGATTGTACGCCTTGGCAAGCTCGGTGAAGATATCGTCGCGGGTCACGCGGTGCTTCTTAATCAGTTCGATTCTGCTCTGCGGCGTGGTGTTCATCTTCCCCATCAGCACCACCGTCTCATAGAGCAGCTGCTGATCGTCGGGACGTGCATCCAGCACCTCGCACATCAGAC
Source organism: Oscillospiraceae bacterium (assembly GCA_015067675.1). Taxonomy (GTDB): domain Bacteria; phylum Bacillota; class Clostridia; order Oscillospirales; family QAMX01; genus SIG502. Next base: position 2,796 of record SVMB01000101.1, on the reverse strand, counting down.
TGAGCGCTTCCTTCGGTCTTTGCAGATGGCTGAAATACGCCACTGCCAGGCTGCGCTTTGCGATGTAATCCTCCCCGCAGGTTTCCCAGAGTGCTGCCGCCTCATCGTAGCGGCGTTTGTTATAGAGCAGGCAGCCCAGAAGCATACGCGCGGTGCTGTCCTCCTGCGCGATCTCTTCCAGAATCTTCATTTCGTCAAATCGCACCGGATAGCAGGGGCCAAGCGCTGCCTGTCTGCCCTGTGCCAGCGCCTCATCTCCCGTGATCCCGCGCTTGCGCTGCATCCAGCCGATGGTATAGTAAAGCATTTTGCGGCGGCAGTCGGGACGGCGCTTTTCAAGCTCCGTGAGCAGCGTCAGGACATCCTCATACCGTCCCATGGCGGCAAGGTCAAAGCTCAGATCCAGACAGGTCTGCAGCGCATCGCTCTCCATGGCTGACCAGATATCGCGTCCTGAGAGGAATCCCGCCATGTGATCCAGCGGATCCCGGCTCAGCTGTGCATCCAGCAGCGCATCCATATTCTCGCCCAGCTCCCGGCCTGCAATCACCCGGGCTGCAATCGCCAGATTATTATTCCGGCCGTAGTCCAGCGCAAACTCCGCATGGCGCACGGCTTCTTCGTAATCTTTACGGCGGATGTCGATCACCGCAATGCGGGTCATGGCCCGTGCCGCGGTATCGGCTGCCCAGAACGCCTTATAGTAGTAATCGTAGGCCGGGGCAATCTCGCCCTTAGCCTCGAGGATACGGCCGCAGGTGTAGTAAGCCTCACCGCTCTCCGAGCGTTCATTGAACAGATTCTGCGCATCCAGCGCCCGACGGATATACGCCAGCGCCTCATCAAGGCAGTATCTCCCCAACTCATACTTTGCCATCGCAATCAGCGACGGGACATGGCGAATGTTGCGTTTGAGCGCTTCTTTCCAGTAGCAGTCGGGATTCACCGCCGGGTCGCGGTACTGATCCACGTGCACGCCTGCCAGATACAGCTCATCGGCGCTGTTCATCGCCGCAGCCTGGGGCATATCGCTGATCACGTCGGGCATATTGTGGCGTTCATAGTCCCGCTCGGTATAGGCAGCGATCGTTCTGTCCTCCGCCATGATCTCCACCGTGACGCGCTGCGGGAGGTTTGGTACCGCCGCAGTCAACACGCTCTCCGGCGAGAGATCAGCCGCCTGTTCAAAGCATACCCGCTCCCCGTCATGGATTCTGATCACGGCGTGATCGAATCGTCCGGTGGTCTGAACCGCCAGCGTCCCCTTCTCACGGTCAAGCCGGAAGGCGCAGTGCAGGTTTGCATACGTCGGGACGCCGATCTTCGTGATGGGATACCAGTGCTGGGAAAACTGCTTGGTTTCATAGGGCGCAAGCCAGGAAAAGTTCGGCTGGTTATCGGAGTAGGAGCCGGCCATGAGCTCGGCATACTGGCCGTCGGTATCGGTCAGCGCGTTTTCCCAGGATTTTGACAGCTGCGAATAAGCCCAGGTGAACATCTTCTTGCCCGGTGACACGTGATGATCGCCGATGTGCACGACGCCGCACTCTCTGGCGTGGTCATAGCCGCCGAAGAAGTCAAACTGCGATGCGCAGGCAAAGTATGATGTCGCCTGCCGGGTATTCTTATGCCAGGAGATATCGCGGGCTTCGTCCATGGGGATGCCGTTATACACGCCGTTTCCGGCAACGGGATAGGTAGTACGGGATTTGAGGTAGTGGAAGTTCACATACGACACATCCGGTGGGAAGAAGATCTGGTAGGACTCATTCACCGGCACCGCCGCATTCTCCCACCACAGGAAAGACTTTTCAACCGGGTTGCGGTTATAAAGCCGCATCCGGGTTTCAAACCGGGACTCCTCCGGGCGCAGGATGATGCTGACCATGCCCTTCATCCGGTCGATGGGATCGTGCTCTGAGAGGTGGCAGGCAACGCTGCCGTCGGGATACTCCTCGGTCACAAAGTCGCAGGGCATAAACCCGGACGCACGGTGATGGAAAGGCCAGTTAAACTCAATGCCGCCGGAAATCCAGGAGCCCAGCACGCCGATGAGCGCAGGCTTGATCACGTGCTGGCGGTAGAAAAAGTCATAGCCGGTGGTCTTATCCATGGCCGCAAACACCCTGCCGCCGATCTCGGGCAGAATCTCGATCTTCACGTAGCGGTTTTCCAGCGTGACGATGGTATACTCCCGATCTTCCCTGCGGGAACGGTCAACCTGCATCACCACTTTATTGGGATAGGGTCTGCCGCTGGTTCTCTGATGGACGCGGTTTTCGGCAAACATCGGTAATTCTTCCGCCGCCGGTACCGGATAGGAAGGGATCACCGTACGCCTGACGGTTACAGTCGCTTTATCCAATTTCATCTGCCTCCTTGTCGGCAATCGTCGTATTCGGTCAAAACAATGCTGCATCTTGCCTTGTATACTCTGATTGTAGCGTAAAAAACGGCACTTGACAAGGAAAAGATGGCCTCAAATGAGCTATTTGGTTTTCCCACGGCCAATTTTTCATCCAACCCAGCACAAAAAGCCGCCTGTCCCGGCGCAATTGCGGAACAGGCGGCTTTATATGCATCAAAAACGATTACTTCTGGGGCTTGGGAATCTGATTGAGCTGTGCGTTGATGGCGAGAAGCTGCTCCTTGGTCATCTTCACATCCATCATGCCGCCCATCAGCGTGAACAGGCGCAGCACGGTGAAGCCGTTCATCATGGTCATCATATCGGCGCTGACTTCAAAGCCGGCTGCCTTCATCTTGCCTTCGCCGCCCATCATCTTGCCGAACATA
>SVMB01000100.1 GCA_015067675.1 Oscillospiraceae bacterium | reverse complement strand
TTTGTAGGGACGGTCATGGTCGGTGGTATGGGTGATCTCGATAACTTCGCTGCCCAGAGAACGAACATGGCGGTCGTAGAGCGCTGCGGCGACCTTTTTGCGCAGAGGAGCCCGCATGGAATCGTCGAAGTTGTGGTTCCATAGAATCCATGCAGTGGACAGGAGATTGTAATTCTGCCCGTTTCGCTGCATATACTGCTCCTCAAAGGATCCCCAGTTGGAGATAAATCCACCTTCCACGCGTCCGATACGGCTGCGATAGCCGTCAAGCCGCGCCGCAGAGAAGTTGCCGTAGAGCATGGTGTAACCCATATCGCAGAGCTCTTTTTCGCGGGCTCCTTCACACAGCGACCAGTACCAGTGGAGCAAAATCACGTCCTTTGGCACCTTGCCGACGCAGCCGATGACACGGGGCACATCCCACGCCGGGTCCCCGGTGCCGCCGTAACCGTGGAGAGTGCCGTCCGGCTCGGGAAGATAGACGTTGTCGATGAATTTTTCGCTCCACATCAGTGCACGGATGCCTCTTGCCCGCAGGAAGTCATTGATTTTGACGATATCGCCCACATAGAGATCGACAGGATCCTGATTTCTGCATTTTTCGCACTTGGCAAGGGTATAGCACTCGTCGTGACCGATGTTCATGTACTGCGGCTGGAATACGTCAATGACTTCCTCCAGAATATCAAAGACCAGCTCATAAGAACGGGGATCGGAGGGGCAGTAGGTATCGGGATAGGTGTCGGCCTCACGTTCCCGGATCTCGGGATGGGCCATCACGATGTAATCGCAGTGGCTCAGGGTCGGGACTTCGGGCACGACCAGAAGCTCACGTTCACGGCAGTAGGCAATGAGCCCGCGCATTTCGTCCTGGGTGATAAACCCGCCGTCACCGTTGTCGGCATGGATGGAGTTTTTCTGCCACTGAGGATGAGTCTCAAACTGGATTCGGTGTGCTTCGTAGGGACTCTGATGGACTTCCGCGCAGAACTCCACCCACTTTTCGTTGATCTCGGGGTGGCGCTTATATTCCATTGCACCGCCGACTTCCAGGTTGATGGCGTTGTATTTGTAATAGACCATCATGTCCACGACCCGCTTGAAGTCGTCAAAATGATCTCTGCCGGGGGTATAGACGCGATAGCCACGAAAACTCTTGTCGGGGTAGTCGAATAAGACCATCTCACAGACAGCATTGGCTTCTACGAGCTGAAGCAGAGTAGAGACGGCGTAGATCAGTCCGCGGCGCGACGCACCGTACAGGTCAATGCGTTCACGGGTGATGGCAAGGGCGTAGCTTTCGTCGTTATCGGCGTAAAGATTTCCTGCCGATGCGCGGATATGATCGGGGATTCCGATCGTCAGCGTGACGGGAAGGGTTTCGCCGTCAGGAGACAGTCCTGCGAGGACGCGCTGCGCATAGTTTGCGGCGTAGCCGACATCCGCTGCGGTCACGGTGCAGCGGTTGGACAAGGTAAAAGGCTCACTTGATGCTTTGACGAATACAAATTCAAAAAACAGATCACGGTGTGTCATACCGATCCATCCTTTCCGCTCTTTTGTACTCTCATTATACTATGATGCGCCAGCTTCTGCAAGAGGCAGAGTCCCATAAACAGATCGGTGAGATCTTTTGAATTTCCCGGCCCGTTTTCAATCCGCCGTTCTGTAGCAGTCTGCCTCAGAAAACACACCTGTACAGTGGCGCGGATACGGATGCGCCGTTTGAATGAAAACAGTTTCATATTGACACATAATCCCTGCCAGTATATAATTAAACTGTAATGTTGTATATATGGTACTTTTCCATCCGACTAAGGAGGTGTTTTCATGCTCAGACGCATTCTCGCCGCACTGATCACCCTTGCGTCGGTGCTTGCCTGCACCGTAGTTCCGCTTCATTTCCACATGCAGAGCCAGTTTGGGCCGGATATCGACTTCGCCGGAGGCGTAAAGCTGCATTCTCTCCCCGACGGTACGTTATGCGTGGCCCACGACTGCAGCCTGATCGAGCGGCTTGCCCTGGGATTTTATCTCGGCGAGGAACTCGAAAACCATCCGGTCTTTGCCTCCCTTTCCGACGATTCCCTCCCCTATCACCTTGCCCAAGGGTATTATCGGGTTCGCGGACGTGATTCCATCGCTGCTATCATCGCCGATCCCCGTTCCAAGCTTGCCCTGATCCTGCGTCCGGTGGATTTTTCAAGTTGGTGCGCGGCCTCTGAGGGTTCAACCAGTACGCTGGCGCACGAGGAAATCTTCCCTGCCATCCTGGAGCGCATATACGCCTGTACCTCCGCCGATTCTATTACCGCCATCGAGCTTGACACCGCTCCTGTAGAATCCAAGCGCATGAAAATCACTGATCCCGCCGTGATTGGTGAAATCTGGGAGATTATGATGAGCGCTGCCTTCGACTGCGGCGTGGAAGCCTGCACGGACGGTATCCAAACCCGGCAGCTTGCCGCCGATACTGCATCATCCGGCTACGGCAGTGCCCGGCGCATTGAACTGGTATTGGCTGACGGCTCCCGGTTTGTATTCTCTCTTTTCGATCCTGCGGCGCGTGTTCTGTGGTTTGAACACGGGGTTCAGGCGCTGTATCTGACCGAAGAGCAGAATACACAGCTGGCAAAGCTGTTGGAAATTGGCTGATTCACCCCTTGACGCCGCCGCCCGACGATACACTATCCCAAATCCATTCAGGAGACAACATACCATGTGGAACCAGAAAATCAGTATGTCCATCGGCAATCACTATTCCATGCCTACACCCGACATTGTCAAACTCCTCGCCTGCATCGGCTTTGACGGCATTTCCCCCGAATGGAATGCAGAAGTCGATCTTTCCCCCGTCGTGGACGCAGCGGCACAGCATGGACTGGGCCTTGTGTCGATTCATGCCCCTTTCGGCGGCGCCGCCAACATGTGGGGAACAGACGCTGCAGATGCGGCCAAGTCCGATCTTTTCGGCACACTGGAGGCCTGCCGCCGCTTCTCAATCCCGGTGATGGTCGTGCACAACTGGATCGGCTTTGACTACACCTTTGGCGATACTGCCCACGGCTTTGCAAACTTCGGCGAGGTGGTCGAGCACGCCGTGAAATACGGCGTAAAGATCGCCTTTGAAAACACAGAAGGCGATGAATATCTCTACGCCCTGATGAATCACTTCAGCGGAAACGACACCGTCGGCTTCTGCTGGGACTCCGGGCATGAGCTGTGCTACAACCATTCCCGCGACCTGCTGGCCGACTTCGGCGACCGGCTGCTGGTGACCCATCTCAACGATAACCTCGGCATCAGCCGCTACGACGGCAAAACCTTCTGGACCGACGACCTGCATCTGCTTCCCTGGGACGGCATCGCCGACTGGGATGACAACATCGCACGGTTGAAGCGTTCCCGCAGATTGGAGTACCTTAACTTCGAGCTTACCACGCAATCCAAGCCTGGCAGACACGACAACGACTGCTACGCCCGCATGAGCCTTGAGGAATACTTCACCGAAGTCTATAAGCGCGCCTGCCGCGTGGCGTACCGGTATTCCCGCTGATTCCGCGCTTGACAAACCCCTCCGGCAGTGCTATACTGTCCTCAATTCATTCCGAAGGAGTCCGACAATGAACGCGAGAACTAACCGTGTCTATACCGCGTATGAGTCTGGTATGTATTATTACGTACACAGGCTTGCATTGTCGTGGTCGGAATAATTGCAGTTCATGTGTAACTGCAAACTTTCAGCCAAACGAACAGTGCAGGCTTTCACGGCCTGCACTGTTTTTTTGTATTTTTTTTAGAAAGGAATGATGAACCATGATCACCATTCACCCCACCACCCACGACGAAGTATCCACCCTCATCGCCATCCAGAAGGCAGCGTTCTTCCCCATTTACGAGCGCTACCACGACGCGGGCAATCCTTACCTGCGCGGCGAAGAGGATATCCTCAAGCGTCTTGATCACCCCTACTGGCGTTACTTCACGATTTGTCTCGACGGTGAAATCGTCGGCGGCATAACCTACAAGCTTGCCGGACGCACGGACTTCTTTGACCCGATCCCGGAGGGGATGATCTACCTCGGACGGCTCTACATCGATCCCCGGCACCAGTGCCGCGGCATCGGTCAGGCGGCTATTGCCCTTGCCGAGCGTGAGTTCCCCAATGCGAAGTCCTCGGCGGTGGATTATCCGTCGGAGCTTATGAAAAACCGCCGGTGCTACGAAAAGGCGGGGTATCGCGACACCGGCCGCCGGTTTGATCCGGAGCCCGGGCTGACATTGGTGTGCATGACCAAGGAGATGTGACAGAAGGCTTGCTGTATTCCCAACAATTTGTTGATTTCACAACAACAAATTGATAATTGTAATTCTCTCACCTATTCTGGTATAATACAGACACACCGGTGAATACAGGATGGGAGATGAACCTATGCACAGCATATTGTCTCAACAGTTAAAAAACCTGCGCCTCCGTGATTCGCGCACGCAGGATGAACTCGCACAGGCGCTCGGCGTTACCGCGCAGGCAGTCTCGCGCTGGGAAACGGGTACTTGCTACCCCGATATGGAACTGCTGCCCTCCATCGCTAATTTCTTCGGTGTCTCCATTGACGAATTATTCGGCTATCATGGGGAACGCGCTCAGAAAATCAATGCGTTGGTCAGTCAGCTCCGCGAAATGCATCGACAGAACAACGGTCAGGATGTCTGCATCGACGAATGTATCCGCCTCGCCCGCGAAGGACTCATCGAGTTTCCCGGCAATGCGCAGCTCATGCTCTGCCTTGCATCTGCGCTGCTCAATGCCGGCTATGTTCGACGCGGTGAACAGCATCTCATCGACGAGGAAGGCTACGATATCTATGACGTGCAGCGTCACCGCGGTTATGAAGAATGGCGCGAGGCAGGTTTACTCTATGAACAGCTTCTGACAAATGTCCTGGACGCCGAAATGCGTCAGCAGATCACCGAGGAACTGCTCCAGCTCTATGTCAATCTCGGTGAATCCGAAAAAGCCGCAAAGCTCGCCGCAGCGGCGCCGTCATTGCTCGGCAGCCGTGAATTCCTCCGTCTCAAGGCCTGCGATGGGCGCGCACGCGCTCAGGCCCACGGTGAAACGCTTCTTGAAACAGTCAGCGCCTGTTCCGATCTGATGGTCGACGCACTGATGGCCAACCGCACACATATCATGCCCCCGGATGCGGTGGAGATCATACGCAATGCCATCAAAATGTACTCTCTGGTCTGTACAGACGGCAATTTCGGAACCTACCATGGAAATCTGAGTTGTTTGTACCTTTATCTGTCCGTACATCTGTGGCGTACCGGAGATCACGACGGTACTTTTGAAGCACTGGATGCAGCTTTAATGCATGCACGGCGGTTCGAAGAGGTCCTCCAAAACAGCGAAGTTGCTTATACCGCGCCCTTGCTGTCCACCGTCACACTGCCTGTCAGGCGCTATCTGCCCGACAATATTGTTTCCATGCTGCCGGACGACTGGCCCTGGTGGGGTGTTCCCGGATACGATGACGTAGAGGCTGAAATCAAAGCAGATCCCCGTTGGGATGCCTGGGTTTGCAAAACAAAGGAATAGCCAACAGCAAAAGAGGACTGCCCACGCGGGCAGTCCTCTTACGGTTACTTATGTACTTACTGGATATCCACCTTGATGTACTGGCCCTTCGCCACGGACTCAAAGCCCGCCTCGATGACACGCATGACCTTCATCATCTCGGCATGGGTGACAAGCTGGGTGGCCTCGCCGTCGATGGCCTTCACAATGTTGCGGTAGTAATCGTGCACGTCGGAGGCAGGACGCTCCATCTCGAAGGTATCGGTGGTGATCTCGTCGCGGGGCGCCATGGTCTTGGTCAGACCCGCCGCAGTCTCCACGGGGATAACGTCGGACTCGTGCCAGGCCTTGCAGGTAACAATCTTCGTGTTCTCGCGCCAGTCCTCGATCTTCGCCGTACCCTTCATGCCGCGCATATAGAATCTGGGCATGGGCAGGAAGTTGAGCGTACCGACTTCGATGTAAGCCATAGCGCCGTCGGCAAAGTCGATGGTAAGCTTGAAGCCGTCGTCCACCTCAAAGTTGGTGGTGTTCTCAAAGCGGCAGTAGACGCCGGTGATGGGCGCCTTGATGATCTGCAGGATCTGGTCGATGAGGTGAATGCCCCAGTCGTAGAGCATACCGCCGCCGTATTCCTTCTGGCCGCGCCAGTCGGAGGGGATGCCGCGGCTGCCGTGGATGCGGCTCTCGATGGAGATGACCTTACCCAGAGTGCCCTCGTCGTAGATCTTCTTCATGGCCAGGAAGTCCACGTCCCAGCGACGGTTCTGGTGGACGGAGAAGATCTTGCCGGAGGCGTTGGCCGCGTCGATCATGCGCTGCAGGGAGGCGCAGTCCAGGGTAACAGGCTTCTCGGAGATGACGTTCTTGCCGGCGGCGAGGGCTTTGACCGCCAGAGGCTCGTGCATATCGTTGGGCACTGCCAGCGTCAGAAGCTCCACGCTCTCGTCGGCGAGCACTTCCTCAAAGGAAGCATACGCATGAATGCCGCGGCTCTCGGCGAGTTCGCAGCGTTCCTGCTTGATATCATAAATACCGGCCAGCTCCACGACGTCGCTCTTCAGCGCGTGCTGGGTGTGCCAGCCGCCCATTCCGCCGTAACCGATGACAACCAGTTTCTTTTTCATGGTTGGATTCCTCCTGTATACTGTCTGTTGAATCTTTGATATCATTATATTGCATTTGCGATCGGAAAGCAAGCACAAAATATTGCGCCGATATAAGGATCTTGCGGATGTACGGGGCTAACAGATAAAACCTTCTTTTTTATTATACTCCAAAGATTTCCGTCTGTAAATGGGATTTGCAGATATGGCAAATCATTTCACGTTTCGGTCAAACGCACGAACCTGCACTGAATATAGCACAAAACGCCATAATTTCAAGCGAATTTCCTCACAAATGCTTGCAAATCAGCAAAATATCCTGTATACTGTCTCCACACTTTACATACAAAGGAGGCATCACGCTATGCTTGGTCTTAAACGCGGCACCGTCTCCCTCTGTCCTCATCAAAAGGACTGGGAAAGCGCCGCTCTCGACACCATTTCCCGCCTGTTCGCTATCTTCGGCTCCGCCGCCGTCGATATCATCCACGCAGGTTCCACCGCCATCGTGCACATTCAGGCAAAGCCTATTCTCGACATCACCGTGGGCGTGCGCGATCTGGCCGACGTGGAACCGTTGATCCCGGCGCTGGAAACCGCTGGATTCCTCCTGCGCAAGGCTACCCCCGGTGTGCCGGAAATGCTCTTTGTCTGCGGTGACATGGAGGCCGAAATCCGTACCCATCACATCCACGTGGTGCGGTATGACAGCGAGGAGTTTTCAAATTATGTCAACTTCCGTGATTACCTCAACGCCCATCCCACCCACGCAAAATCCTACGAAGCCCTCAAAGTCTCCCTGCTGCACGACCACGCCAACGACCGCGGATCATACACCGCCGGAAAGCATACGTTTATCGTCGAAACTCTCGCGAAGGCACGGGTCTGGCAGGCCGAGCGCATGAACGGAAGCGGCCGCGGAGGTAAGTGGGCACGTTCCCTCATCGACTCACAGCTTCCTGACGGGAGCTGGGGACGTTTTCACTCGATGAGCACCTCCTCCGGCAGCGATCTGACCACAGAGCGCGTCCTGCGGCGGCTGGAGGCTCTGGGGTACACCGACTCAGACGAGGTGATTCACCGCGCCGTGGACTATCTTGAGGCTTGTCTCGACAGGCACTGGATTCCCGATCCCACAGAGAAGGGACATCACTGGGACGTATATGTGGATCTGATGCTGGCAACGTGGATCCGGCGGTTTCGCAGTACCTGCGAGGCTGCAAACGCCGTTGCCCGGGTCTGGGCCGGCATCATCAAAGCGGCGTTTGCGGGTGGTACCTACGATCACGAGGCGTACTGCAATGCCTACGCCGCAGCCTTTGGCGGAAGAAAGCCAAAGGGCGGCAGGCTCATTGATTTTGTACAGTTTTATCCGCTGTCGCTGCTGGCCGGGATGCTGGATGCAGACACGGAGCGTCGGATGCTGGAATACGTGCTGGGTCACAGGGAAGGCATCTACTATATATATGAGCAATGCGTGGGCACACCGCCGGATAACTTCAACAGTAAGGCCGGTGCGCGTTGGCTGACTGCCATGGAGCTGATAGCGAGATATCCCACGGCTCACGAAAAGCTCCCATTTGCCCGTGACTACCTGCTGCGGCAGCAGGTCATGCCGGGAGCCTGGGACATGGGGAGTGCAGCGAAGGATGGGATCTGTTTTCCCGTCAGCGATCGCTGGGATGCGAATACAAGAAGAGATGACTGTACGCGCAGAATACGGCGGCTGCTGGAACGAATCGGATAAAATGCACCGCCAAGGAATGATGCCTGTAATGGATACACTGGCGCAGCCAGAAAGCGGGTCAAGGGTGCTTTGCACCCTTGCGCGGGGAAGAGGGGCCGCGCAGGCCCCGGATGCTCCCGTATCGGCGAAATAGCAGAATGAAACAGATAAGTTAACAGAAATCAGCAAAAAAAATAAGTTAAACAAGACTTGTCCTTTTGATGGTATCTTCTGTCGTCTTGCCACGAATCGCAAGAGAATCGAGCGATGAGCCACGTTTTCGAACGTTTCCTGTTGTACCAAGTGAAAGCGAGAATCCGTATTCTGTACCGGAAAGGCGCCGGAGAAACAGAATACGGATTCTTTTTGTCGGGTTATGTTGAAGGAAACGGGATTAAACGTGGCTCGTCACTCGCTTTACTTGTGACTCGGAGTCAGACGACAGAAGATACCATCAAAAATACAGGTCTTGATTTATTATTGTTTTTCTTTTTTGATTTCTGTTAACCTTTATCAATCATTCTCTTTGTTCGCCGATGACGAAAGGACGGGGGCTGACGCCGCCCCCTTTGACCCCCGCGCCAGGGTCCCCAGGACCCTGGACCCCGAGGAACCGCGCGCGGTTCCTCATTCGGCTGCGCCGCTGTATCTGTCCTTACCATCTTCTATCTCCGGTGCATTTCCTTTACAGCTCCTCCAGCTTCTCTGCCGTGATCAGCGCCGTGCGCTCCGTTTCCCGAAAATGCAGCGAATACGTCCACCGTCCATACGGCGTCGCCCTGAGTACCTTCTTGGTGTTCACCAGATACGACCTGTGGCTCCTCATAAACGTCTCCGGATCCAGCCGTTCCTCCAGCTCACCCAGTCCGTCTGAGGTCGGCACTTCCCCGTTCTCCGTCACGATCACGCTCTCCCTCTCCTGACGCTCTATGAACAAAATCTCCTCGGGCTTGACAAAGCTGATTCCATCCCGGCTTCTGATCGTCAGCCTTCCCGTCCGCGTCTGTCCCGGCGCCTGATCCGGATCGTTCCCCCGCCGTTTACGCAGTCTGCCCAGCGTCCTTCTCACGCGTCCGATGTCAAAGGGCTTGAGCAGATAATCGTATGCGTAAAGTTCAAACGCGTCCGGCATATACTCCGCATGCGCCGTGGCAAAGATGATCGCAATCTCGTTATTCTCACTGCAGATTGCCCGCGCACACGCAAGACCCGATATTCCCGGCATATCGATGTCCAGAAACGCTACGTCCGGCTTTACCTGCGCCGCAAGCTCGATCGCGGTCAGTCCGTCCGTGGCCTCCGCCACGATTTCAAACCCTTCCTCGCGCTCAATAAGCCTGCGCAGCACCAGCCGCATCCCTTCGTCATCGTCGGCTATCATCACTCGAATCAGTTCCATGCTCTCACCCTTTCTCACGGTTTTCTTACCGGCGTTATTGTACCACATTCCCGCTCCCCTTGCAACGGCAAAGCGCTGAATTATACATCTGCGCGTCTGAACCGTCGTTTTGCGTGTTTGAACTGACAAAAATACAATAATACATGATTTCCCTCACATCCCTTCATCATTCGCTCTTTACTTTTCCTGCGCTTTGGAGTAAACTGTATGCGGGGCAGTGTCCCCGGAAAGAATATGAATATAAGGAAGGATCATACTATGTCCACTACCTTTGACCGTATTGTCAACGATGCCCGTGCTCTGGGCATTCACGAGGGCGACACCGTGCTCGTCCACTCCTCCATGAAGTCCCTGCAGATCACCGACTCCCCCGTGGTGGTCATCGACGCACTGCAGGCAGCTGTCGGCGATACCGGCACCCTGCTCTTCCCGGCGCTTTCCTTCAGCACGGTCAACCAGGATAATCCCTTCTTCTCCTATCATGACACCCCCGTCTGCATCGGTCTGCTTGCCGAGACTTTCCGTCATCAGCCGGGTGTTTTCCGTTCCATGCATCCCACCCATTCCGTCTGTGCCCGCGGCGCCCGTGCCGAAGAGCTCACCGGCGACCACATTCTCGACAACACCCCCGTGGGCGTGCATTCCCCCTACCGCAAGCTTCCTGCCCTGGGCGGCAAAATCCTGATGCTGGGCTGCGGCATGGGTCCCAACACCTTCATGCACGGCGTCGAGGAAGCAGCCGGGGCTCCCTATCTGCTCCTGCCCGAACCCTGGCACTACACCATGGAGGATCGCGACCGCAACCGTTTTGAGGTCGATCACTTCCGTCACGGCATCAGCCGCTTCGGTGGTCAGAACTACAAGCGTGCCGCCGAGGTTCTCGAGGGCGACGAGGTTCTTCACGGCAATATCTGCGCGGCGGAGTGTCATCTGATTGACACGGCAGCGCTCATGCGCCGCGGTGTGGATGCGATCAGGAAAGATCCTTACTTCTTCCTGAATCTGCACGTGAACAAATAAGCTTTACCGCGTTTTCTCCGACTGAAATGTTCCCCGGCAGTGCAAAGCTGATCCGCTTCGCTGCCGCAAAGGCGTATCAAATACCGAAAGAGGTATCTATTCCATGTTAAAACGTAAGCTCTCTGCATTCTGGGAGACTAATAAGATTCTCTTTGCCTGTGCGGCTCTCCCGGCGCTCATCATGCTTGCCGTCTACTTCGGTCGCGGCGTGTTCCCTGTGGGCAATCACTCCGTGCTGGCGCTTGATCTCAACGCACAGTATATCTACTACTACGAAGCCTTCCGGCAGGCTGTCTGGGAGGGCAAAAGCATCCTCTATTCCTGGAGCCAGAGCCTTTCCGGTGAGATGATCGGCATCTTCGGCTACTATCTGGCAAGCCCCTTCATGATTATCTACCTGCTCTTCCCCAAGGGCCTCATCGTTGAAGCGCTGCTCGTCGTCACGCTGCTCAAAGCCGCCTCTCTGGGTGCAAGCTTTGCTTTCTTCCTGCGCCGCACCACAAAGCTTTCCGACCTTCCTCTGCTTATCATGTCCACTTTATACGCTCTCATGGCCTATACCGTCGTGCAGGCCATGAACCCCATGTGGATTGATGCCGTCATCCTCCTGCCCCTCATCGCGCTGGGTCTGCAGTATTTCATCGATGAAGGAAAGTTCGCACTCTTCTTCGTGACGCTCACGCTGGCGCTTTTCATCAACTACTACATCGGCTACATGCTCTGCATCTACTGCATCCTGCATTTCCTCTACTATTACTTTGCAAAGCCCCGCGATGGCGGCTGGAAAACCTTTGTCGCCAAAGGCGCCGGCTTTGCAGGCCTCGGTATTCTCTGTGTCCTTGCCGCCTGCGTCATGCTTCTGCCCATCTACCTTTCCCTGCAGAACGGCAAACTGGACTTTTCCGACCCCGATTACTCCCTTTCCCTGCGTTTCAGCCTCTTCAACCTCCTGCCAAAGCTCCTCTTTGACTCCTACGACTCCGTCAACGTCCAGGGTATGCCCTTCATCTACTGCGGCACCCTGACGCTGTTTCTGGTGCCTGCATTCTTCTGCGCACCCGGTATTTCCATCCGCAAAAAGGCCGCCACAGCCGGTCTCATCACCGTGCTCTTCGCCATCATGAACATCTCCATTCTTGACATCGGCATGCACGGCTTCCGCATCCCCAACTGGCTCAACTACCGCTACAGCTTTGTGTTCTCCTTCGTCCTCCTCAACGCCGCTGCGCATGGTTTTGACCATCTGCAGGAGATTCCCCGGGATAAGTTCATCAAAACCTACGGTTTCCTGCTCATCTTTGTGGCGCTTATCCAGCTTTCGCAGTTTGAATATATCGATAACTTCACCTGCATCTGGATTTCCATCCTGCTCATCAGCCTCTACGCGCTCTTCCTCTGCCTTGCCAGCAACCCGCTCAACGCCACACGCTTCACCCAGGTTCTTGCGCTCATCGTGGTGGCCGAGCTTACCGCGAACACGGCGCTTCTCCTGCAGGATATCCACACCGAGGTCGTTTTCTCTGACCGCACCACCTATGTGCCCTTC
>SVMB01000099.1 GCA_015067675.1 Oscillospiraceae bacterium | reverse complement strand
CCCTCCTTTACTGCACGTTGCCCGACTCATCCACGGGCAGCGGCGGCATGATCTCACCAAATTCGTTCTTGCGCCAGACTTCGCGCTTACGGAAGCGGTTATTGAGCTTGTTTTCCAGCACGTCTGCATCCTCAAGGGCGGCCACGCAGGTACGGGTGCACAGAGCAGCCATACGGTCAACGCCCTCAACGGTCTCACGGACAGCACCGGTCATGACGGTATTCATGTAACCTGCGGCGGCAGCGCCGTTGGAGCACTTGGCACAGGCAGAACGACGGCATGCATAGACCTCCATGATCTTGCCCGCAACGTTGACGGTTTCAACCGCCGGGCCGAGCGCAGACAGAGGACATACGGAGGCGCACTTGCCGCACTTGGTGCAGATCTGCTTCTCGCACAGATCATCACTGGGCAGTTCAGCGTCGGTCAGGATCATCGCAACGCGCTGACGGGGACCAAATCTGGGCGTCAGCAGCTCGCCGGAGAGACCAATCTCACCCAGACCGCAGGCAACAGCCGTGTAGAGGAAATCGGGATCCACAGGCTCGGACACACCGGCAACACCGGTATGCAGGCCGGGGATCAGCGGCATGGCTTCATAGCCCTGGCGCTCCAGCCAGGCAGCCACGTTGTAGAGCGTTTCAGTGACAAACTGATTGGCAAGCCAGGACTGACCAAAGCTGCCGTAGTCGCCGAAGTTGATGCCTTCTTCGATACCACGCAGCGTACCGCGGGTAATGCGGCGGCCGATCACGATCACAGACTTCGCCTCCGGGAACAGTGAAAAAGGATTCTTCGCCGCTTCGAGAGTCTCAAAACGGTCACGGGCAGCAAAGCCGACGAGGTCGGCAAGATTTGCCACGGCCACTTCCCGAATCTGATTCTTCAGTTCTTCCATAAGCACCCCTCTTTATTCATTATTATCAAACTTATTTCCGGTATTTTTTATAATACCGAATGCATTTTCAGTATAACACCGTCTGTCACGGTTGTCAACAAAAAAATGTGTATTCCATGCCGAACTTAGAGCAAACATTTTGTGCACTACTTCCACCAGAGGCAAAATAAGCTTGCATATTTACAGAATCCGGCGTACAATAGGGATATCAAACCACACTTCTGGGAGGATTACATGGAATCTCTGCGTGAGTTATACAGAATCGGCCGCGGTCCGTCCAGCTCTCACACCATGGGGCCCGGTGCCGCCGCAGGCATTATGAAGCAGCGTTATCCCGATGCCGATGCCTTCTCCGTCATCCTTTACGGTTCCCTTGCCAAAACCGGCCGCGGACATCTCACCGATGTGGCAGTCCGAGACGCACTTGCTCCGGTTCCCACAGAGATCCGTTTTGATACGCAGACCGAAGCACTCCCCCATCCTAACACGATGGACATCACTGCCCTTCTTGAAGGATCTGTCATCGGCAGTCAGCGGTTCCTCAGTGTCGGCGGCGGCAAGATTGTTGCCGACGGCGAGGACTTCGCAGTCCCTCCCGACATCTATCCCGAAAAGAACTTTGATGAAATCCGTCAGCGCTGTCTGGATGAGGACTGGCGTCTCTGGGAGTACGTTGAGCATTATGAAGGCCCGGAAATCTGGACCTTTCTCGGCGAGGTCTGGGAGGTCATGAAGGCCTCCGTTCGTACCGGTCTGAAAGCTCACGGCGAACTTGCCGGCGGTCTGCACGTACAGCGCAAGGCGCGCACGCTCATCCGCGGACATCACATGGACGAAAGTCCCCAGGTTCGTGAGGGCAGACTGGTCTGTGCTTATGCCTTTGCCGTCAGCGAAGAGAATGCCGGCGGCGGACGCATCGTGACCGCGCCCACCTGCGGTTCCTGCGGCGTGGTACCCTCGGTACTGTATTACGAGCAGGAATCCCGCGGCTTCACAGACGAAGAGATCCTGCAGGCTTTGGCGACTGCCGGTGTCATTGGCAACATCATCAAGACCAACGCCTCCATCTCCGGCGCCGAGTGCGGCTGCCAGGCTGAGATCGGTTCAGCCTGCTCAATGGCGGCAGCGGCCCTTGCCGAGCTTTTTGATATGGAGCTTGACCAGATCGAATATGCCGCCGAGGTCAGTATGGAGCATCATCTGGGACTCACCTGCGATCCCATCGGCGGACTTGTACAGATTCCCTGCATCGAGCGCAATGCCGTCGCTGCCATGCGCGCCATCAATGCGCTGCATCTGGCCAATTTCCTGACCCATACCCGCAAGATTTCCTTTGATCTGGTCGTTGCCACGATGTACGAAACCGGCCGTGACCTTTTCGGCAAATACCGTGAGACCAGCGAAGGCGGTCTTGCCAAATACTACAGCTTTACCGCCGGAGATTTTTCTGAAAAAAGCTGATTTAATCCCCCCTTTTCGTTTGACAGTCCGTTGTGCGGGTCGTATAATACGTTCATGCAGTCAAACAATGTCAGGATACAGATGTTTTCCCCTCTTCCTTCTGTCTTTTGGCTCTTTTTGACGCATTTTACCACTTTATTCACCAAGGAGGATTTTCTATGACCAAACGGGTCGTGTTGAGCGCGGACAGCACCTGCGACCTGGGGCAGAAGTACGGAGAGCTTTACCGTGTCGCCCAGATTCCCTTCCACGTGTTCCTTGAGGGCCGTGATTATCTTGACAATGTGGATATTCATCCATCTGATATTTTTGATGCCTATCGTCAGCGCCGTTCGCTTCCCAAAACCGGCGCAGTCAATGTTTCGGAATATATCAACCATTTCCAGCCCTGGCTGGACCGCGGTTACGAGGTAGTTCACATTTCCCTTGGCAGCGCCGTCTCCAGCTCCTACCAGAACTGCTGCATTGCCGCCTCCATGCTTGAGGGCGTTTATCCGGTGGACTCCAACAATCTCTGCGGCGGAACGGGACTCCTGGTCATCGAAGCCGCCCGCATGATTGCCCAGGGCATGGATGCCCGTCAGGTGCAGGAGATCTGTCTGCGTCTGCGCAACCGCATTCGCTCCAGTTTTATTCTCGACACGCTGGATTTCCTGGCTGCCGGCGGACGCTGTTCTTCCATTCTGGCATTGGGAGCCAATCTTCTCCAGCTCAAGCCCTCCATTGAGCTGGATCACGATACAGGCGAGCTGCACACATCCAAAAAATATCGCGGCAGCTATCCCAAATGCGTCCAGAGCTACATCCGTGACACCCTGACGCGCGGCGGCAGCATTGATACCACCTGCGCAATCCTTGCCAGTACCGGCGCTGATCGTGCGCTCCTGGATGAATGCCGCAAGACCATTCAGTCCTGCGTCAAGTTTGACGAAATCCTCGAAGTCGATGCTTCCTGCACCATTTCCAGCCACTGTGGTCCCAACACCGTGGGACTCTTCTTCAAAACCGATACCTGATATTCATTTCAGACACAAAACGCCCGATGCAGCACAGCATCGGGCGTTTTCATTACCGGTCGATCCACCAGTGGCGGATATTGGTTCGTGAAATATCGTAGCAATCGGAGGTCTGGATGAGCAGACGGTGAGGACCGGAACCCTTGAGTCCCGTGATGATATTGTTGGAGTAATACCCCGCTCCGCCAAAAGCGCCGTCGGGTGTTTTGCGCAGATAACGTCCTTCGTCCCAGTGGATACCATCAGTGGACGTATACAGCACGAAATCCATGGGTAATCCCGGCGCAACACAGCCGGAACGGCCGTGGAGGAACCAGAGACCGTTCAGGTATGCAGTCTGGGGATTGCGGATGCGCTTGGCAAAATAGCTCGTCTCAGGCTTCGACCAGCTCAGACCGTCATCTTCGCTGGTCAGATAGACCAGATTATACTCATCCTTGATATTGTAAAGCCAGGCAATCATGCGCCCGTCGGCAAGGAAGTTGAGCGAGCCGTAGCCCAGTCCCGTGGCATCCACCGACAGCACGCTGCGGCGGGTAAACGTCACGCCGTTATCCTCACTGACATAGAGCTCATAGACGTGTTCGGGCTTGTTGCCGGTGAAGGTCACGACGGAATCGTTGGCAAAATGCAGCACGTAGATCTTTCCGTCGCGGTAACGTACATCGTAAATGCGTCCCTTGGTCGGGCAGACTTCCACGGGCTCTGTCCAGCTGTAGCCGCCGTCAAAGCTTCTGATAACCGTGGGAATCTCCCAGGGCGACCAGCCGTGGGTGAGGGTTGAGCGCAGGCAGAAGAGCACGATGGTACCGTCATCGGTGACCACGGCTTTCTCACAGGAGATAAACAACTGTCCATCGAGGAAGCAGTCCCAGCTGTAGGGCAGCACGGTCGGCTCAGACCAGGTCACGCCGCCGTCCAGGCTGCGCTTTGACTCCACCCAGCCGTAGCCGTTATGCCCACCCTGAATGGAACCGGAATTGTTGGAGTAAAAGCAGAGAATGCACCCGTCGGCGTACTCCACCATGGCATGTCCGATGTGACCTGAACGGCGATTGCGCTCGTGGTTGACAAAAAGAATGCCGTCTGAGGGAATTGCTTCGGGCGTAATGCGGAAATTGTCCATGAAATTCACCTTTCGTTGCTATCCGTTCAGCGGTCGATCCACCAGTGACGGATGTTGGTCATGGCCTTCTCATAGGCGTCGGATGACTGGATCAGCAGCCGATGAGGGCCGGAACCGTAGAGACCGGTAATCAGATTGTTGGAGTAGTACGCAGCGCCGCCGTGGGCACCCGCAAGCGTTTCACGGATGAAGCGTCCCTCGTCCCAGTGGATACCGTCAGTTGAAGTATAGAGCACGAAATTCATTGGCCTGGTCTGATCCACGCAGCCGGAGCGGCCGTGGAGGAAATAAAGACCGTCGAGACAGGCCGTCTGAGGATTGCGGATACGCTTGGCGACATAGCTGCCAAACGGCTCCGACCACGCCACCCCATCGGCGCTGGTCAGGCAGACCAGGTTATACTCATCGTTTGAATCATAGAGATAGGCAATCAGGCGCCCATCGGGCAGGAAGTTGAGCGAGCCGTAACCCAATCCCGTTGTATCCACAGGCAGGGTGGAAATCAGCTGATAGCTTTCTCCATTGTCATCACTTGCATAGAGCTCATAAACATGCTCCGGCGCGTTTCCGCAGAAGAACTTCGAGCCGTCGTTTGCAAAGTGAAGCGCCCAGATGCGGCCGTCACGATAGCGTACATCGTAGATGCGCCCCTTGGTGGGACATACTTCCACCGGTTCAGACCAGCTGTAGCCGCCGTCAAAGCTTCGGATGACCACAGGCGTTTCCCAGGGTTCCCATGCGGGTTTGCAGTGGGAGCGCAGGCAGAAGAGCACAATGGTGCCGTCATCGGTGACAACTGCCTTCTCACAGGAGATGTAATACTGTCCGTCGATGAAGCAGTCCCAGCTGTAGGGCAGTACCGTCGGCTCAGACCATGTTTTGCCGCCGTCAAGGCTGCGCTTTGACTCCACCCAGCCGTAGCCGGAATGACCGTTGTTCAGGGTTCCTGAATTGTTGGAATAAAAGCACAGAATACAGCCGTCGGCGTATTCCACCATGGCATGGCCAAGGTGACCTGAACGGCGGTTGCGTTCATGGTTGACAAACATGATACCGTCGTTGGGCGTGTTGTCAGGCGTGATTCTGAAGTTTTTCATGGTATCGACTCCTTATGAATGATACGCTTTTCGGTCAGGCATCAGCGGATGCCCGCCCCTCGGCAAATACCCGGTTTGCCCGGATGTACAGGTCCTTACAGGGCTCCCACGCGGCGTTTCGATCGGGTGCGTGGGTGGTGGTGACAACGCTTCCCCAGATGCCCTTTTCATGGAAGCAGCTCATCTGTTCCATGATCAGCTGCCAGTATTCCTCACTGTCCCGCTCAAACGTCAGAACGGGAGACGCGCAGTAGCTCACGCCCTCACCCATCACGATTTTACTGTGCGGGACAACTTCCGCGTGGGTGGCAAGGACGGCTTCAACTCCCTCGTAAAACCGGCTTCGGTAGTACTCCATATCTTCCTTCAGCCTGCAGCCGAGCATCTTCGACAATTCATCCATCTTTTCCTCGTCGATTGACGCATAGAGGCTGATTCTTCTCGGCCAGTCAAGCCCCGTTTTGACGCTGCTTTTCATTTCACCCAGTATTTCCGCAACGGACACGACGGTGTCCCGCAGATAAAATTGGGTTTCTGCAGGGATCTCCGGTTCGTCCAGAGAGGGCCGGATGATATCTTTCTCAAACGCACCGTAAAGCGGCCACGCATAATACCAGTGAAAGTTGAACACATCGATATTGCGCGGGATCATATCCGCGGACACCCACGGGGTCCAGGTATCAAACGCAATCGGTACATCGGGATGTTTTGCTTTCACGTGCTCAATCGCCGCTTCGTGCAGAGGTCTGAGCACCCGCGCTTTTTCTTTTCCCCTGTCTTCAGGCGCGATGCCGGTATAATCGATTTTGAACGGGATACCGTCAAATTCGTTGAGAATTTCCGCAAATGCCACGACATCGATCAGATCTTCCGCTTTCAGCACGTCGAGTATCCTGCTCAGATGATCCGCGAAAAACGCGATCTGTTCGGCAGGAGACATTCCAAAGATGTAACCGACGTCACTTTCCTCGCAGAACCAGTTGGTATGCAGCAGGAACCAACCGGAAAGGATGACTTTCATGTCGTATTTCTTCGCCGCGCGGCATATGCGCAGCAGTCGGTCGAGAAGATTGAGCCTGCGTTTTTCCACAATCACGCAATAGGTCGTATATTGCGTGAATTTCCCGAAAGGCGACGAGATGAGCATCTCCTCGCGAAGATCGCCGTTTTCATCCCAGATGAGACCCGCGCCGTCCTCGGTTCGGATGCAGTTGAACCCGCGCTCCGCGATCTCCTTCAGCACCGCATCATAGTCGTCATTTTCATGAAACATCAGCCATGGATTAAAACAGATCGTCAGCTTATCCTTCATCATGGTACAGTCATTTCGCTTTCCTGTTATTCCGTGCCGGTCGATTACACCGTCTCCAGCAGCAGCACGCTGAACGGTTCGATGTCAAGATTGAGCGTGATATTCTTTCCCGCAGCGAGGGTAAAGAGCGTTTCGTTGGTACGCTGACTGTCAGTCACGCGCAGGGCAAGCGTTCCCTGCGGAACGTGTGACAAATCGAGGGTGAGCTTATCCTCGCCGTTATAGTTGGAGATCAGGAGTGCTGCTCTTTCGCCGTTGCAGGCAGCGTAGGCGTAGATATTTTCGCCTTCCGCACTGGCAGCGCAGGCCGTACGCAGGGTATAGAGACGATTCCAGTAGCTGAGGCTGTAATAGGCCTTGGTAGGCGTTAAATCGGTCAGGCGGAAGATGCCGCAATAAGGAATCACGGGCTGGGCATCGTAATAGGTCGCCACATCCACGCTCTCGCGCTGCATGGTGATCTCCATAGCGGCATTGAGGGCAGCACCCTGCTCGGTCTCCATCCAGTCGTAACCGTCACCGGCCCAGTTCCACTCATCGAGAATGCTCTCGGCACGGGTGTAGCCGTATTTATCCATCAGCGCACGGGCATGACGGGCATGCACTTCCACCTCAGACGGATCCTTGGTATAAAGATGCCAGGAGAAGAAGTCAAGAGGTGCATTCTTTTCGCGGATGTACTTGAAGAAGTCCTCGGCAAACTCCATGAACTTGCCGTAATACCCCTTATCGCCCCGGGTCAGGTAATAAAAGCCGCAGCTGCCAAAGCCGCCGACGCGGATATTGGGAAACTCCTTCTTTAGAATCGTTGCCGCCGTGGCGTAGAGCTCATAGAACTGCTCGTTGGTACCGATCCACATATTGGTACGCCAGGTACCCTCACCCTCCGGCTCGTTCCAGATCTCCCAGTATTCGATGTCCATATGGAAACCGTCGGCCCAACCTTCGTTGTAGTGCCGCACAATACCTGCACAGATGCGCGCCCACTGCACGGGATCGGCAGGAGCGTAGACATGTCGGCGCACAGGTGTGTGCTCGATGCTCACGCCGAGGCGATAGAAGGGCTTGCAGCCGGTGTCGCAGATGGCCTTGAGGTAGAGGTCGGTCTGTGAGAAATCATAGCTTGCGGGGTCATCGGGATCGGCGTTGAAGTCCTTGAAAATGCAGGGAATGTCCACAAACGCACCGGATCCGAAGGGATATTCCGTATCATGCAGACGGGCATAGGGAAATCCCGCCTCGCGGAACCATCGGCTCGTATCCCGGAAGAATCCGGTGGTTTTGGGTCCGTTATTAACGCCGTGCATGGGCTTTACTTTTCCCAGCGCAGCAGAAAAATCAACACTGACTTTACTCATATTCTGATCCTCCGTTCAAAAATGGGAGTGTTTACCATTCTGTGATTTCGGCCTTTACGCTCTCCGCCACGTCCAGCATCGGCACAGACTCGTCCTGCCGCAGAACATCCCGCGCCCGCAGCTGCACATTACCATAGCCGCCAAAAACCGCATCGAGGTTTTTGCCCGCCGTGATGCCTTCCATGCGCAGATTCCCGATATGCGCACCCTGGAAGTAGACCATGTACGCCCGGTTTTCCTCCACCGGACGATCGGGGATCCTGCGGCGGTTATAGCAATTTTCGGTCGGGCTGTCATCGGTATCGGGCGTGACACACTCGGCGCTGGCCGTCAGGTTTTTAACCCGGATATTCCTGTACACACCCTCGCGGAACAGCAGTGCACAGCCGCCGTCGCCATACATCTGGATGTTGTCGATGAGGGCGTTTTCAAGGGTACGGCTGATGAACACACCGTGACGGGCACGGCTGGCCACGTTGCGTACGGTGATATTGTAGGTATCGCCGTAATTTGCAAGCAGGCTTTCATCCCGGCAGTAACCATTCTCGCCGATGCGCACTGCAGAGCCTGCACGCCAGGGACCATGTGCCGGTGAAAGGTCGATGACATTCTCGATGATGACGTTATAGAGTTTGAACCCATAGTGATTGAGCGTGCGCACGATGCCGCGTACGTCTGTAGTAGCTCCCTGCACATTGCGGATGATCACACTGTGCAGGTCGGGAGAGAGCCCCTCCACACGCATCCTTCCGCCCCAGTCGTCCAGACAGGTCAGCGCCACCACATCGTCTCCGGTACGCCCCATGATGTTCTCGATAAGGATATCGTGGCAGCCCACGCGCAGGTCAATGCCGTCCTGATTGGGCGCGGTACCGGAGTTATTGAAGGTGATATTGGAAATGCGGCCCTCGGCACAGTAATGGAAGGTCAGACCCCAGTAACGGGATTCCTCAACGTGGATATTTTCCACGGTGAAGCGCTCCACGTTTTGAAAATGCACCGCGGAATTGGTGTAGCAGGGTCCCTTGTCCATCTCCTTCCAGGTGCCCTCTGTCAGACCGTTGTGTTTTCCGCCGTCAAGAATTGCACGACCTATACCGGAGATGCGGATATCATAGAGACGATTTTCGGCAGAGCATGCAGCCTCTGTACGGGCACCATCTGACTTGAAGATATTATCAAAGCTGCCGTCAGCCTGCCGCAGATGGCAGTTATCCAGAATCACTGTGGAACCGGAGTACAGCCGCACAGCCCGGGGCAGGTTCCAGATATCCATGCCGGTACGCTCATTACGCCTGGGAATCACGACCGCATGACCGGTTGCGGCAGCGGCGTCCACCGCCGCCTGAATCTGTGCCGCGTCGTCGGGCATTCTTTTATAATAGTTCGGATTATAAAACTCAAGTGCCATTCTGCTCTCTCCATTTCATGGTTTTATCTGTTTTTACCAATATACCATGTTCCGCTCCCGTTGTCAATCAGCACACTTGACACAGAAAGCATTCTGTGCTAGACTGTAAGCGGATTTTCGAAACTTCAATCCTGAAAGGAGTGTATCTTGATGAAACTGACGACGGTGGTCTGTGCTTAAAACCACATAACGGGCATATCTGTTCGGGAGGAGCGCACAAAGTGCGGCTTTTGCCCCTGGATTGCTGTGCCGATTTTTCGCTCCTTTCGCCATAGCTTACGCCAACCGCGACGTACAGCCGACGAACGGCTGCATGTGCGCGGTCTTTTTGCGCCCGTTTATGTGGAAATCTTTCATGAAAGGATGTGGTGTCGTATGAAAAAGATGACCCGCGTTTATCCCTGCACACCTTCATTTTCCATCATAACGGAGGATATTCACCTTGACAATACAGGATTTCGGTTACAAAGGCGAACTTTCGCCGGAAATTGCCCGCGTAACGGCGGTACATCGTGAACGCTATGAACTCATCACTGCCGAACAATTCACCTTCGGCCGTCTCAAGAGCGCTGTCTACTATCAGGCCGCGGCCCCATCCTTCCCCACAGTCGGCGATTATGTGCGCATCGCGCCCAATCCCTCCGGGGATGCCCTGATTCTGGACACTCTCCCCCGCTCTTCCTTCTTCTCCCGCAATGATCCCACACCCGGCCGCGGCGAACAGGCTGTGGCTGCCAACTTCGACACGGTCTTTCTGGTATCATCCATCAACCGTGACTGCAATCTTCGGCGCATGGAGCGCTATCTGACGCTGGCACGGCGCAGCGGCGCACAGGTGGTCATCGTGCTGACCAAAGCCGATCTGCCGGAAGCCGATGCAGGCACAGCCGAGCTTGTCCGTGCCATTGCGGGAGATGTTCCCGTCTGCCCGGTGAGTGTGGTGAGCGGTCAGGGATTTGATGCACTCAAGCCTTATCTGCAGCCGGGGCAGACGCTGGTGCTGCTCGGTTCCTC
Source organism: Oscillospiraceae bacterium (assembly GCA_015067675.1). Lineage (GTDB taxonomy): Bacteria > Bacillota > Clostridia > Oscillospirales > QAMX01 > SIG502. Next base: position 1,912 of record SVMB01000099.1, on the reverse strand, counting down.
GGGTGTGGGCAAGTCAAGCCTGGTCAATTACCTCGCCGGTGAGGAGCTGATGCGTGTCAACGCAACCCGTGACGTGGATGCCGCCAAAGGCCGTCACACCACCACCCATCGTCAGCTGCTCCGTCTCACCTCCGGCGTACTCATCATCGACACACCCGGAATGCGTGAGCTTGGCATGTCGGACGCAGGCGACGGGCTGCAGAGCAGTTTCCCCGATGTGGAAAGCCATCTCGGAAGCTGCCGCTTCCGGGACTGTACCCACGGCAGTGAACCCGGCTGCGCCATTCGCCATGCCATTGAAACAGGGCTTCTTGCGCAGGAGCGTTGGGACAATTACTGTCAGCTGCAGCGTGAATCACAGGCTTTTCAAACAAAGGCTGAGATGCTGCGCGAGAAGCAGGCCAGAAACCGCTCCATTGCCATCAAAAGCCGCGATATCAAAAAGCGGCGCAAATTCGATCTGTAATATCAAAGGCTGCGTGAAACATTTCACGCAGCCTTTCTTCATCTACTGTACTGCTTTGCCCTCATTTCCCGTCTCGCTTGACATTTAACGCTTCTCATGCTATATTGAAAGACAACTTTTCATGAAAGGAGAACCCCTAAATGGACATTCTGCAGGCCGTCAGGCACGATATCATGGTTATCAACGATGACTATGTCAAGAATGCAGCCGATCACTACAACTTCTGGACACAGCACGTACGCTTTGTCGTAAACGAGGCAAAGCTTCTGGCAGATGCCTATCAGGCGGACAGGGAAATCGTCTGTTTGGGTGCGCTGCTGCACGATATTGCACTCATGTCCTGTGTCGGCACCCGTTCCGAGCATCACACCGTCGGCTGCAGGCTTGCAGAGGGTATCCTTACCGGTTACGGATATCCTGCCGAGCGATTACAGCGCGTACTCGGCTGTGTTCTCCATCACAGAAGCAGCAAAAACGCAGAAAACATCGAGGAGCTCTGTGTTGCCGATGCCGACATTCTTGCCCACTACGACAACATTCCCATGTGCTTTCACATGGCGTATAAATCCGGTATCACCGACATCGAAGCTCTGCGGGACTATTTCACCATCGATTACCGCGACCTCAGTGAGCAGACCCGTGAGGTATTCCGTCCCCGTTTTGAACAGATCATGGAGGTTCTGTTCGGAAGCTTTTGCTGATCTCACTACATACAGATCCCCCGCTGCCGTTTGCACTGCGGCAGCGGGGGCCTTTTTATACGTTATTCAGCGCCCGGATGATCCTGTCGCGCTTGTGGCTTTGCGGAGCTAAAATCCCCACTTGTGGATCTGCTCCCAGAGGAGATCGGCGTAATTATAATGCCCCAGCTCACCGACTACCAGCTCACAGCGTTCAGGACAGCCTGCTGCTTCAAAGGTGCGCAGCGCCTGATTGTAGGCATCATAGGTTCCGGCAATCGGGAACCCGTGATCGAGCTTCCCTGCGGCAATGACCAGATGACGAGGGGCGATCAGGCCGCCCATGTCACCCATCTCGAAGTATTTGCGGATACCCGGGATGTGGTTGCACATACAGTGCGGCATGGCGGCAATGGAGGTTTCAAAGGTACACACGGCACAGGAGGGAGCCGCGACGGTGATGCGCTTTTCCATGCAGGCCAGGTACCAGGTCGCGGTGCCGCCGCCGGAGTTTCCGGTGCAGACCACGCTGGACATATCCACCTTGTCGGCAAAGTCACGCTCAAGCACGTCGAGAATACGCATGGCATCCCAGACACGCTCACCGATGATGGTGCGTCCGTTGACGATGGCGATCTTGCCGGCCTCGGTGCAGGACGTGCCGTAGCCTTCCAGGCTGGACTCACCGAAGTTACGCGCCTCGATAACCAGCGCGCAGCGGCCCTCACGCACGGAACGTGGCCCCATGGCACGGTGCGGCCACTCT
>SVMB01000098.1 GCA_015067675.1 Oscillospiraceae bacterium | reverse complement strand
TGGGCGTGGCCTGGTATACTTCCATTGATGATCTGCCGCAGGTTGATGCAGTCAGCGTTGCGACTCCCCCGCAGGCGCATTACGGTGTGACGAAAGCGCTGCTGATGCGTGATATGCACGTGTTCTGTGAAAAGCCGATGACGGTGGTACCGGAAGAAGGCTATGAGCTGGCGGAGATGTCACGCGCACGCGGGCTGCAGCTGGGCGTCGGCTTCAAGATGCGCCACGAGCCTATCTTCAAGGCCGCACGTGAGTACCTGCCGGAGATTGGCAATATTATCAGCGTTGTGACCACCAAGCAGCAGGAGTTCAATCCCCGTCCCGAGGGTGCGTGGGTCAAAAAGACCGGCGCAATGTATGAGCTGTCCATCCATGATTTCGATCTGATTGGCTATATCACTGGCCATTGGCCGGAAAAGGTCCTCTACTCCAAGCTCAGCCACAGGTTCGGCTGGGAAGCCGAGGATGCCTTCCATATCATTGCCGACTGCGGCGGCTTTACCGCCAACCTGCAGGGTATGTATGCCACAAGCTGCACCTTTGCCTTCAAGGATCTGACCATCACGATCATGGGCGAAAACGGTTATATGCGCATTGAGCGTCCTGACCGCATCGTCATGCACACCGATACGCATCGTGTGATCGAAGTCGATCCCAAGGGCGTCAACAGCTTTGAAGCAGAGCTGACCCACTTCCGCGACGCCTGCCTTGGTCTTGAAGAAAACACCGTCACAGCCGAACGTGCGGCGGCGCTTACCGAATTTATCGAAACTGCGAGACGTATGTCTGTCTGAGTCTTTTAAAACCGCAAAAACGCCTCCCATTTCTCTGAATGGGAGGCGTTTTTGCGTATTGATAATGATGTGAAGTCTTATTCACGCTCCAGAAGCGCCAGCGCATTGCCGCGGGAAATCTTCAGATAGGCAGCTTCGGAGATGCGGCCGGTGTCCACGGCTTCATCCAGGAAAGCGGAGAGCTTGAGCATGGGATTGGTGATGTTGCGGGGATCACAGATATCGGTTCCGTAGAAGATCCGATCCTGGAACTCTTCGAGGAAAGCGTAACCAAAATCGGGATCACGGGAGATGGCGTTGAAGCCGGAACCGGCAGAAAGATCGCAGTTGAGATTGGGATACTTGCGCATCAGCTCCACCACACGTCCGCCGGGAACGACCTTTCCCTTGGGATAGCCGTTGCGGATATCAGCCGTGCAGTCGCCGGAGATTTCGGCCCAGAATTTCTGACTGTGCCCCAGGAAGCGGAGCCTGGGGAACATCCCCAGCACTTTTTCAAGCCGCGGCATACCAGGCTCATCCACGACACCATAGTCATGCCCCTTGTTACCGATGTGGAAGGTTACAGGCATGTCGCAGGCTTCGCAGTGCTTGAAAAGGTTGAGCATCATCGGGTCATCGAAGTAGTAATTGCAGCAGAGTTCGCCCACACCACGGGCGCCCAGCTTTTTGTAATAGTTGAGGAAACGGGAAAAGTCGGTATCGGGAGAGTTGCCGCCCATGGTGGGATGCAGATTGCAGAACCAGTAAAAGGTATCCGGATGTTCGCGCACGATGCGAAAGATTTCTTCATTGGAGACAATATGATGGTGGGCCTCGGGATCGATGGAAGGCAGGATGACGCCCTTTTCGACACCAATCTGATCATATATATTCCGAAGCTCACAGGGCAAAGCGTAGTCACCGCCGCCCATACGCTCCATTCCCCGCTCGTAGGCGGTATGGACATGAATATCAATCTTCTTGACTCTCATTTGACGTGTCCCCCTGTACTCAGTCTTTATTCAGAATACGCAGTGCATTCTCGCAACAGATCTTGCGGTAGGCAGCTTCGGAAATGCGGCCCTTGTCCACGGCTTCATCCAGGAAGTCGGCAAGATAAAGCATGCCTACATTGTAAGGATTGCAGATATCGGTGCCATAGTAGAGACGATCCTGGAATTCCTCAAGGAACGCATAGCCGAACTCGGGATCACGGGTGATGGCGTTGCATCCGGAGCCGGCAGAAAGGTCACAGTGGAGATTGGGGTAGCGGCGCATCAGCTCGATCAGACGTCCGCCGGGAACTACCTTGCCCTTGGGATAGCCGTTACGCACGGCTTCGGAGCAGTCGCCGGAAATTTCAGCCCAGAACTTCTGACTGTGGCCGAGAATTATCAGGTTGGGAAACATAGCAAGAACCTTCTCAAGCCGCGGCAGCCCCAGCTCATCGATCACGCCGTAGTCGTTGCCGCGGTTGCCGATGTGGATGGTGACCGGCATATCGCAGGCTTCACAGTGACGGAACAGGTTGAGGACGTAGGGATCATCCATATAAAGGTTGCAGGTCAGCTCACCCACGCCGCGGGCACCACGGGCGCGGTAGTATTTCAGATAAGGCGTGAAGTTTGCATCGGGCGTGTTGCCGATACCGCGGGGATCGATGTTGCAGAACCAGTAGAACAGGTCGGGGTACTTCTCTGCCAACGCCGCAGAGTCCTCATTGGTCAGAGGCCGGAACTGATTGTCGGAGGCAATGATGGGTAAGATGACGGCTTTGGCAATACCGTGCTGGTTATACAGAGCACGCAGCTCTTCAGGGGTTGCGCAATCCCAGTTGGGAAAGGGCTTTCCGTCGATTTCGATGATGGGGAGCTTATAGGGAACCGGATGGATGTGAATATCAATTTTCGGAACTCTCATGGCAGATTACTCCTCTCAAACGGTTATGTGTTGAATGCTTTTCAACTGGATTATACTCTCAATCAGCGGCAGATTCAAGTACTGCACGCGGACTGATAATGCATTCTTGACAGTGTTTGCAATCTGTGATAAGGTAATGGTGAGCAGTTTGCTGTATATTTTGTGGTGATTGGGAGGAATTCCTGTGAACGTAATGATTATGACCGATCTGGAAGGTATCAGCGGTGTTGATACGATGGAGATGATCCAGGCGGACAATCCGGAAGGCTATCGCTATGCATGCCGGCGGCTGATGGCAGACATCAATGCAGCGGTGGAAGGCTGTCTTGACGCTGGCGCCGATGATATCTGGGTTGTGGACGGACACGGCGGCGGTAAAAACTTCATCCATGAGATGCTCCATCCCAAGGCGAAGTATGCCGATCACAGCATCTGGCAGGGGCTGATTCAGGACGGAAAGATTGATGCCTATATGGAGGTTGGCTGTCACGCGATGCCCGGTACCTTCAACGGCTTTCTGGATCACTGCCAGAGCTCCAAAAGCTGGTTTTCCTACGTGGTCAACGGCCGTCCTATGGGTGAGATTGGCCAGGGCGCGATTTTCTGCGGTGCCCACGGCGTACCGTTTGTAATGGTCACAGGCGACGATGCTGCCTGCCAGGAAGCGCGTGCACTGCTGGGAGACATCCCTACGGCATCTGTCAAGAAGGGCGTAGGACGAAATCGTGCGGCACTGGAACCTTTGGACGTGGCGGAAGCCCGTATCCGTGCAGCGGCTTGTGAAGCGCTGCGTCGGCTGAATACATTCAAGCCCTATCACTTCATTCTTCCGCTGGAAATCAAGCTCACGCTTTACCGTACCGACATGGCGGACTCTGTCTTTGAACACTGCACCGGGCTTGAACGCCTGGATGCACGGACTGTGCGCAAGGTTGTTCCGAAGGTCTATCGCTATCAGGACGTACTGTTTGCGGATTGAGAAGTCTTTCGTTACGACTGTAGAAAACCGCTGTACGAACAATCCTCGTACAGCGGTTTTTACGTTGTTATTTGTAGGCGGCAATGAGTTCCTTGTGTCTGGTGCAGACAGCCCAGGAAAGATCAACCAGTTTTTTGGAGGAGTCAAAACGCAGATAACGGGGATCGAGCTTATCGACGCGAACGCGATCCAGCGCATCTGCGTCCTTGAGCGCCCGGGCAATGCGCAGGGCGCGCGCCTGATCGGCAACTCCGCGGGAGGCAAAGATGCGCGGCATGATGCGGTCGTCCTTGGAATGGGCTTCCATGATGGAACGCAGGATGCGCATATCCTCTTCGTCGTCATAGGAAAGCACGGTATGGATGCGGTCGGCGCTGCGCTGTCCGTGATAGTCGTCAACTTCGTCGTCGATGCGTCCGATATCGTGATAGGCACAGCCGTCGCAGAGAATGCGCATGTCGGCATCGTTAAAACCTTCGTACCAGCCGATCATGCAGCCGTAAAGCAGGACCCGCTCATTGTGGTTCTGACCGTGAATGGGACTGGGGTAGAAATATTCCGGCATGAGGGAATCGATACAGCGCTGCAGCGTAGCAGCATAGGAAGTGGAAAGAAACGCATCCAGCTCCCGGCGAAAGACCGGAAGGGTCTGAACGACTGTTATTACTGTACTCATATGGCGGCTCCTTTATAGAATGAATCGAAAAGCGAGAAAAAAACACACAAAAACGCAAGGATAATTCAGAAGAATCTTTCTCTATTATATCGCATATTCAAAGTGCTGTCAATGCGTAAATTGTGAAGAATGGAAAGAGTTTTCGTACTTTTAACCCGATATTCGGCTGCGTACACGGTCGGAAATGGCGGGAAGTGTTCAGGAAATTAACGCTTAATTCGTTGAAATGCCCATTGTGCTTATTCAAAGAAGAGAGTATGATATGACGGGTTCAAAAGAATGGTAAGGTAAAATACAGGAGGTGTACGTCATGTTTGTGGCGTTTTTGCTGATCTGGTTTGTGTTTAATGAGAAAGTAACGCTGGAAATACTGTTGTTTGGTATTGGTGTATCGGCAGCGGTCTATGCGTTCTGCTGCTTTTTCATGGGTTTCAGCTTCAGGAAGGATCTTCGGCTGATGCGCAAGCTTGGTCTGATTCTGGCTTATGCGGCGACGCTGCTTTGGGAGATTATTTGTTCCAATATCGCCGTTTTAAAGGTGCTGTTTCATCCACGGAAAAAGCCCCATCCGGTGATTGTCAGCTTCCGTACGACGCTCAAGACTCCCATCGCCCGTGTTCTGCTGGCAAACAGCATTACCCTGACTCCGGGAACCATCACCGTGACACTGGAAGAGGATGTCTACCGGATTCACTGTCTGGATGAAAGCTTTGCCGATGGACTGGGCGGCGGAAGAATCCTTCGCATTCTTGAAAGACTGGAGGCGTAAAAATGGCCTGGATCAATTCCCCTCTGGCTTCTCTTTATGAGAGCTTTTTCACGTTTGTACTGATTGTTTTGGCTGTAGGCGTTTTGCTCTGCCTGATCAAGGCGATTGCAGGACCGAGAATTGCAGACCGCATTGTTGCTATCAACATGATTGGCACGATGGTTATCATCGCCATTGCTGTGCTGGCGGTCATGCTCAGCCAAAGCTATCTTGCAGACGTCAGTCTGATCTATGCAATGCTGAGCTTCCTGGCGGTAATTGTTCTGACAAAGGTATTTATGGGCGTGTATGCCGAGAAACAGCGCCGCAAGGAACAAAACAAAAAGGAGGATCCCCATGCTTGAGTATCTGCGTTTTGGCGTTTCGGTTCTGCTGATGCTGGCAGGGCTCTTTTTCATTGCCATGGCAACGCTTGGTGTATACCGGTACAAATATGTCCTCAACAGAATGCATATGGCGGCCATGGGCGATACGATGGGTATTTCTCTTGTACTGCTGGGACTGATTCTGGCGGCGGGTTTTGGCGCACTGTCGATGAAGCTTGTGCTGGTCATCCTGTTTTTCTGGACGGCAAGCCCCGTCGGCGGTCATCTCATCAGCCGTCTGGAAACCACTACCAACGAGCAGCTTTCCGAACACGTGGAGCTGCGGGATCAGGAGGTTCACGATGGAAATCTTTAAGTTGATCCTGATGCTGTTTCTGATTATCTGTGCCGTGTCGGTCAGTCTGAGCAAGAATCTGCTGACTTCGGTCATTATTTTCATGTCTTACAGCCTGATCATGTCCATTATCTGGGTGCTTCTGCAATCGCCTGACCTGGCGATTACGGAAGCTGCGGTCGGCGTCGGTGTGACGAGCATTCTGTTCTTCCTGACGCTGAAAAAAATACATCTTCTGGATGAAAGTGGGAAGCAGGATGAAAATGCAGAAGATCAGTAAAAAAGAACGCTTTGAAGCTTGGATAAACGGTGAGATCCCATCGGCGGAAGAACAGCTTCTCAATGAATCGGGACGTCATGTTTATCAGAGTACATCAACCGTGCAGGCAAAACGTCGGCACAAGAATCCGCGGGATTATCAGAACGCCTTTGAAATCAAAGCGTTCCAGAAAGTATACAATGTCCTTTCTGTTGTATTCTGTCTGGCGTTGATTGCGTCGCTGCTGATCACGGTTTCCTATCTGCCGCGGGTGGGCGGTACTGACAACCCCGGCAACAATGAGGTTGCTGAGCGCTATATCGAAAAGGGCCTTGAAGAGACGGGTGCTGTCAACATCGTGGCCGGTATGATTCTTGACTACCGTGCATTTGATACATTTGGCGAATCCTGCGTGCTGTTCTGTGCGGTGTGCAGCGTATTTATTTTGCTCAAGGTCAGTGACCGCGAAACCGCAAAGGAAAATGATCGTATCCACGAGCCGAAAAACGACGTTATCCTGCAGCAGATTGCCCGCATCATTGTGCCGCTGGGCCTGATCTTCGGTATTTACGTGGTGCTCAACGGCCACCTTTCCGCCGGCGGCGGCTTTTCGGGCGGCGCTATCATGGGAGCTGTACTGGTTCTGTATCTGCTGGCTTTCGGCTTTGAAAAGACAGAGCGCTTCTTCAACGAGAAAGTGTTCCGCGTGATCACCTGCTCTGCCCTCAGCTTTTACTGTCTGGCAAAGAGCTATTCATTCTTCACCGGTGCCAATCATCTGGAAAGCATCATTTCCACCGGTACACCCGGCGCCATCATCTCTGCAGGACTGATTCTGCCGCTCAATATCTGTGTTGGCCTGGTCGTTGCCTGCACGATGTATGCATTCTATACGATGTTCCGCAAGGGCGGCATGTAAGGAGGTAGCCAAACTGTGATTGGAAGCAATCTGGTTTTCAATATTGAAGAGGTCGTAGCCATCATTTTGTTCGGTATCGGTTTCACCACACTTCTGCTGCACCGCAATCTGATCAAGAAGATCATCGGCCTTAACATCATGGACACAGCGGTTTATTTCTTTCTGGCCTCTATGGGTTATGTAGACGGCCGCGTGGCGCCCATTGTTACCAACGGTGTTCTGGATGCGCAAGTGTATATCAATCCGATTCCCAGTGGTCTGGTGCTGACCGGCATTGTTGTCTCCGTCAGCGTTACGGCAATGATGCTTTCCCTGACCATCCGACTCTACAAACGCTATCACACACTCAATCTTGACGAAATCTATATGTATGCCGTCAAGCAGGATCGCTAGGAGGGGACGTCAGAATGGATTTTATCCGCAATTTCCCGTTTTTCTCCATCATGTTTGCGATGCTGTGTGCGATTCTGACCTCGGCGCTGCCGAAAAAGGGCGCAAAGGTTCTGTGTACGGTGATGATTTCCATCAGTACGCTGCTCAATGCCGCCGTGCTGTACTATACCTGCGTCACCGGTGAGAGCTATGTGTATATCATGGGTCACTTCCCTGCCCCGTGGGGCAATGAGCTGCGCGCAGGCGTGCTGGAAGGCCTGATGGGTACAACTTTCTCAATTGTCATGCTGCTGTCCGTTCTGGGCGGCGCACGTCATATCAATGAAGATCTTGCAGAGAATAAGATCAGCCTCTATTACGTCATGATCGACCTTCTGCAGGGCGCGCTTCTGGCGCTTGTTTACACAAACGATATCTTTACCGCCTACGTTTTCATCGAGATCACGACGATTGCCTCCGGCGGCATCCTGATGATCCGCCAGATTGGCCGTACGACCCTTGCAGCTACCCGCTATATGATCATGAGCCTGCTGGGCTCCGGCCTCTTCCTCATCGGCATTACGCTGATGTATGATCTGACCGGTCATCTGCTCATGTCCAATATCCAGCAGTCCTGTGCACAGATTGTTGCTGACGGTCGCTACACGGTTCCGTTGACGGTGGTTGTCGGTCTGATTACCATTGGTCTGTGCATCAAGTCGGGTCTATTCCCCTTTCACTTCTGGATGCCTGATACCTACGGCTACTCGACTCCCGCATCCAGCTCGATTTTGTCAGGTCTAATATCCAAGGCCTACATCTTCCTGCTGATCAAAATCTTCTACCGCGTCATCGGTTTTGATATCATCAGTTCCAGTAAGGTGCTCAACGTCCTCTTCGTATTCGGCCTTGCGGCAATGATCATCGGTTCTGTCAGCGCCATCCGCGAAAATGATATCCGACGTATGACTGCCTACTCTTCAGCGGCACAGATTGGCTATATCTTTATGGGCATCGGTCTGGGAACGTCTGCCGGTATGACGGCGGCGATCTTCCACATTCTGACGCACGCCGTGACGAAGCCTTTGCTGTTTATCAGCGCGTCGGGACTGAGTGATGTGTCGAACGGATCCAAAAAGTTCCGCGATCTGCAGGACTCCGGGTTCCGCAATGTACCGGCAGGTATCGGTTTTATGGTCGGTTCGCTGTCCATGGTTGGTCTGCCGCTCTTCGGCGGCTTTATTTCCAAGCTGCTGTTTGCCACTGCGTCTGTTCAGAATCCAAATAAGATGCTGCCGACGCTGATTGTGCTTGCCATTTCCACCGTGCTCAATGCCGTATACTTCCTGCGTACGGTTATCCGCATCTACCGTCCTGCTGCAGATAAAGAGACGCTTCAGGTGGAAGGTGCCCGCCCGGATGTACGCATGACATTTGGACAGCAGAGACTGTTCGTGATGGTTATGATCTGCTTTGTGGCGCTCAATCTGGTGCTGGGTCTGTACTCGCAGCCTATAACAAACGCAATTACTGCGGGTCTGACCATGCTTGCCTGACGGTTTGACAATAACTTTGGAGGCTTGATGATATGCAATTTGAAATCAGTGGATGGGTTATGCTTGTACCCATTCTTCTTCCCATAATTGGCGGCCTGATGCTGGCGTTCTGCCAGAAGCTGAAAGCCAAAAAGTGCATGGAAATTCTGGTAACCGGACTGCTGGCTCTGTCTACGGTTTTTGTGGTGCTCATCTGCCTGAATAACCGTGACGCAATCACACTGTGGGTTCTGACGGATAAGCTCAGTTTTGCGCTGCAGGCAGACGGCGTGGCCAGACTCTTTGCGGTGCTGGCCAGTGTTGGCTGGACGCTGGTGGCAATTTATGCTCAGGTCTATATGCAGCACGAAGTGCGCACGGCGCGGTTCTACAGCTTTTATCTCATCGTTTACGGTATGCTGATGGGCCTGTTTTTCTCCGGCAACCTGATTACGATGTATCTGTTCTTTGAAATGGTGACGCTGACCTCGATGCCGCTGGTCATGCACACGAGAACCAAGGAATCCGTGGCTGCGGCGCAGAAGTATCTGTACTACTCGGTGGGCGGTGCATTCCTTGCACTGTTCGGTATCTTCTTCATTTATCACTATGGTGACGCTGTGAAGCTTGCATACTTCACACCTGGATCTGCCATGAATCTCGAGGCGCTTGAGGGCAATATGGGCCTTCTGCTGGCAGCTGTCTTTATGATGATAGTCGGCTTTGGCGCCAAAGCCGGTATGTTCCCCTTGCACGGCTGGCTGCCCACTGCCCATCCGGTTGCACCGGCTCCTGCGTCCGCAGTTCTCTCCGGTATCATCACCAAGGCCGGTGTTTTTACCATTCTGCGCACGGTCTATTACGCTGTCGGTCCCGAACTCCTGCGCGGTACCTGGGTGCAGACGGCATGGATCATTCTGGCAGTCCTCACCGTGTTCATGGGCTCGATGCTGGCGCTGAAGGAAAAAGTGTTCAAGAAGCGCCTTGCCTACTCCACCGTCAGCCAGGTTTCCTACATCCTGCTCGGTCTTGCGTTTATGAATACGACTGCCATGGAAGGTGCGCTTCTGCATGTGGTGTTCCACTCTCTTTCGAAGAATGCACTGTTCATGACCGCCGGTGCTGTCATCTACAAGACCGGCCTGCATAATGTGGATGAGCTGCGCGGCATCGGCAAGCGTATGCCTGTGGTGATGTGGAGCTTTACGCTGGCGTCTCTTACACTGATCGGTATCCCGCCCACAGGCGCATTCCTGAGCAAGTGGTATCTGGCGACCGGTGCAATGGCCGGTGAAATGAGTGTTCTGTCCTGGCTGGCGCCTGTTGTTCTCCTCGTCTCAGCCCTGCTGACTGCCGGTTATCTGATGCCTGTTGCCATCAACGGCTTTATGCCCGGAAACGATTTTGACTACGACAAGCTTGAAAAGTGTGAGCCTGCGCCTTCTATGACTGTTCCGGTGCTGATCTTTGCAGCAGCTGCGGTGCTGCTCGGCGTATTTGCCGCGCCGCTGATTTCCTACGTTGCCGGTGTCGCCGGTACCTTGCTGTAAGGAGGGAAGCGCGGATGAACGCAGCTTTTCTCTGGATTCCGATCATTATTCCGCTGATATGCGGTGCGATCCTTCCGAAACTCAAATTCACGTCCTTCAGACAGCGCAATGCTTACATCATGACCATTGTCCTGATCAATACGGCGCTGACCTGGACTGCAATTCTGGGCGTGGAGGACGGCATACACGTTTTGTTCCACTTTACCGATAAGCTCAGCTTCTCGGTGCATCTGGACAGCCTTGGACGTGTTTTTGCCGGTATGGTTTCTTCTCTGTGGCCGTTTGCAACGCTTTACGCCTTCTCTTACATGGAGCATGACGAGCGTCAGGCCAATTTCTTCATGTTCTATACCATGACCTATGGCGTGGCACTGGGTGTTGCCTTTGCATCCGACCTTCTGACGCTTTACTGCTTCTATGAGATGCTGACACTCCTCACGGTGCCGTTGGTTATGCACAGCTTTACCCGCAAGGCGGTTCATGCGGCCCGCAAATATCTCTACTATATGCTTGGTGGTACGGCGTTTGCCTTCATCGGTCTGGTGTTCATCATCGTCTACGGTCACACCATCGATTTTGTACCCGGAGGAGGCCTGATCGCAGCGGAGGCCCACTCGCATGAAACGCTTCTGCAGATCGTATATGTGATGACCTTCTGCGGATTCGGCGCCAAGGCGGCCATCTTTCCCCTGCATGGCTGGCTGCCGGACGCCTCGGTTGCCCCGACTCCTGTAACGGCTCTTCTGCATGCCGTGGCCGTTGTCAAGGCCGGCGTTTTTGCCATCATGCGCATGACCTACTGTAACTTTGGCGCGGATTTCCTCTACGGAACGCCTGCGCAGTGGATCTGCATGGCTCTTGCGATTATCACCATCCTCTATGGTTCCAGTCTTGCCGTTAAGGAAACACATTTCAAGCGCAGACTGGCCTATTCCACCGTTTCAAACCTCTCCTATATTCTGTTCGGAGTGACGCTGATGACGCCGGCGGGTCTTTCAGCCGGTCTGCAGCATATGATTATTCACGCGCTCATGAAGATCTGCTTGTTCTTCTGCGCCGGTGCGGTGATTCACATCACGGAACGGGAATACGTGGATGGACTGGACGGTATGGGACGCAAAATGCCGCTGACATTTGTGTTCTTCACGGTTGCTGGCCTTTCGCTGACCGGTATCCCGCCGATGGGCGGCTTTATCAGTAAGTGGAGCCTTGCTTCCGCAGCCATGGATGTGGAGGGCGTCGTTTCCACGATCGGCGTGGCAGCACTGCTGCTGTCTGCCCTGCTGACCGCAATCTACATCATTAACATCAGCTGCCGGGCATTCTTCCCGGTTCGCGGACGCACAAATTTGCCTGCCGATGCCCATGATCCTGACTGGCGCATGATGCTGCCCATTGCTCTGTTTGCAATTCTTTCTCTGGTAATCGGCCTGATGGCAAAGCCCTTCACGGAGCTCATGACCCGGGTCGCTGCGCAGATGTTTTAATTCGGAGGAAAGGAGCGTATTGTTTTGGATAACATTTTGATCGGCCTTGCTGTAGGCCTGCCGATTCTGGGCAGCGCTGGCTGCTATCTGATCGGACGACGCTCAAAATCCGGGCGCAACGCAGCGGTGATTGCAGTAGCTGCTGTACAGCTGCTGGTGGTTCTGGCCCTTGCCCTGACTGGCAGCGGAGATCCTGTGGGGTATCGGCTGTGCGGTGTGGAGCTGCTGTTTCAGGCTGACGGCTTCCGGGTGCTGTATGCGCTGATCGCCGCCGTTATGTGGCTGATGACCACCATCTTCTCCCCTGAATACATGGCGCATTACCGCAACCGCAATCGTTATTATCTGTTCTGGCTGCTCACGCTGGGATCCACGACCGGCGTGTTCCTGTCCGCGGATCTTATGACGACCTTCCTCTTCTTTGAAATCATGTCCTTTGCCTCCTATGTATGGGTTGTACACGATGAGACGAAGGAAGCTAAAAAGGCAGCGGAAACTTACCTTGCCGTGGCGGTTCTTGGCGGTATGGTGCTGCTTTACGGCCTGTTCTCTCTCTATCAGCAGACGGGTACACTGCGTTTTGATCAGCTCTATACTGCCTGCAGTGCCATCGAGAACAAAGGCCCGCTCTATGTAGCAGCTGCCTGTCTGCTCTGTGGCTTCGGTGCGAAGGCCGGTATGTTTCCGCTTCATATCTGGCTGCCCAAGGCCCATCCGATCGCGCCCGCGCCTGCCAGTGCGCTGCTGTCGGGTATCCTGACCAAATCCGGCGTATTCGGTATTCTGGTCACGACAACCTATATCCTGCGCTATGATCAGCGCTGGGGTATGCTGGTTCTCTGCTTCGGCGTGGTTACGATGCTGCTGGGTGCTGTCCTTGCGCTGTTCTCGGTTAATCTCAAGCGTACTC
>SVMB01000097.1 GCA_015067675.1 Oscillospiraceae bacterium | reverse complement strand
GGTATCGCTGAGGTAGCCGTTATAGTCGGCAGGATCGCGCGAGCCGCGCAGGATCGCGCCCGATTCCAGATAGAGTTCGACGTTTGAACGCAGGCGCAGACCGCCGGTACGGAAGATGCCGCAGGGTATGACGACCCGACCGCCGCCGGAGAGGAAGCAGGCGTCGATGGCAGACTGAATGGCATTGGTCTGCAGCGCGTCGCAGGCATGTGCGCCGTAATCGCGGATATTGAACACTTTATCTGACATGGAAATGACTCCTTTCAGGGCACAGATTATCTGTCCATACGAAAAAATTGTAGCAGATAACCCGCACAGATGCAAGTATATACCACAGCGTCCAGGCAAAAAAAGCGAAGAGCCCGGGAAATGTTTCGAAAACACTTCCCGGGCATTTGCTGTCCGTATTTTTACCTCCGAACCGTCCTTACACATAAAACTCCTCGAAATCCTCAAGCCGGATGCAGCCCAGTGCGATTCCCGCGCCGGCGCCGCAGTCCACGGCGATATGGCCGTTACTGGTCAGGATGATCCCCTCCGTACCGCCGGGAATATGTACCGTCGGGGTGTGCCCCGTAACCAGATACCGGTCGTCAAAATAGCGCTTTTCATAGTCCGGGCGAACCGTCACCAGTTCCCGCACGTCCTGTTCATCCATCGGGATATGCCGCTTGTCGTATGCAATGCCGCCGTGCACCAGCAAAAACCGGTTTTGGCCGACCGTCAGTTCCTCATAGGGCGTAAACTCTTCCAGATAGGCAAGAATCTCCTCCCGATCCTCCGCTTCCAGCTTTTCAAACGCCGCAAGCGTCGTATCGCCGCCGTCCAACCGCCACAGGGACAGCGCTTCCAGCAATTCCCCATCGATCTGCGCAGCGTAATTGTCCTCCGTGACCTCCACGCAAAGGCGGCGCAGGATCCACGCTGCCATCAGCTCATGATTGCCCATGATGGGAAAGACGTTTGGCCGCATGCTCATGTCCAGCAGGACTTTCAGCGGTTCTTCGCCCCGGTCGATCACATCGCCCAGGACATAGAGCTCATCCTCGTCGGAGAAGCCGATGAGTTCCAGCATCTGCAGATACCTGCGATAGTCACCGTGGATGTCGGACATGACGTAAGTCATGAAAGCGTACCTCCTTTGCCTGAAGCAAAGCTGCCGCAGATGAACCGCGGCAGCCTGTCATTTGGTTATTCGTTTTTGATGCATTCCTCGCAGAAGCTACGCAGCACGGGTATATCCGTCACTGCCGTTTCCCAGATGATATCCCGGCTCATATTGCCGTAGCTGTGCGCTACCAGATTGCGCATTCCCTTGATCGGTCCCCACTGAATCCGGTCAGCCGTACTTCTTCGAAACTCTTCCGAAAGTTTTCCACTCAGTTCTCCGATCTGCAGAATGCAGAACGAAACAGATCTCTGATAGTCTGCATCTGCATCAAAGATTTCAAAGGAATTCCCGTAACGCAAAATGGTTTTTCCAATCTCATCACAGTAGTCACGGATGGCTTCCAGCCTGTTCAAATCAAGCTGCAACATACAGATCCACCTTTCCGTTCCATACTTCTTCCCGGAAAGCCAGCTCACTGCTGCGCTGTACACGCTGTTCCAGTGCACTGACTGTCAGCAGATCCACGGGTTTTCCCAATGCTTCTTCCAGTTCACAATAGATTGCTGCCACCTGCAGCAGGCTTTTTACGGTTGTTCCTGAGGTATCAATCAGCAGATCCACGTCGCTTTCTTCCGTAGCTGTTCCACGGGCATAGGAGCCGAACAGATATACCGCTTTCAAACCATACTTCTGTGCAATCGGTTTGACAATGCTTCTGATTTCATCCAAAGTGTATATCATCGCTGTCACCCCCGTACTTATTCTACTATTATTATTGCCGAAATGCAACAGGGTTTACGCATCATTTCCTCATGTTGTTTCTGCCGCAATGTAAAAAAGCCAGATTTCTTACGAAATCTGGCTTTCTGGCGGAGAAGAAGGGATTTGAACCCTTGCGCCGGTTACCCGACCTACACCCTTAGCAGGGGCGCCTCTTCACCACTTGAGTACTTCTCCATGGTGACGATGTGCTTACCAATGATGACCCTCATTCTCCCTTTTTCTTGCAATCGAAAAAGTATGGCGGAGAGAGAGGGATTCGAACCCCCGGCCCCTCACGGAGTCACTGGTTTTCAAGACCAGCTCCATAAACCACTCGGACATCTCTCCGCGTCGAATCGGGTTCGTCTAATAGAATATCATACTTTCCCGCTTTTGTCAATCATAAATTCCCGCTTTTCGCAAAACTATTTTCGACAAAGCCTGACTCTGCCGTGGTTGATTTTGCCTCCCGGATATGCTATCATCATCTCATAGACCCTCCCCAGAACACCGGCCGCGCCGGCAATTGATTTATGAGGTGACTGCCATGAAAAAGATCCGCATTCTGATGATCGGCAACAGCTTCTCCGACGATACTGTCGAGCATGTCTACCCTATCCTGCGGGATCTGGGCTATGAAGAAATCATCCTGGGCAACCTCTATATCGGCGGCTGCTCCATCAACATGCATCTGTCCAATCTCCTCAACGATGTCCCCGTCTACGCCTACCGCCGCAATACCGACGGCACCTGGCAAACCACCCCCGGTACCCGCATGAGTGACGCCCTGCGCAGCCAGCCCTGGGATTTCGTTTCCATGCAGTCCGGCACCAGCGACGGCAGCGGCAATACCAATCTTGCCTCGTTTGCCCGCCTTCCCCGCTTCATCGCCCTGGTGCGCGCCCTCGTGCCGCAGGCAAAGCTCGTCTGGAACATGACCTGGGTCGGCGAGCCCGGCTGCTCTCACCGCGATTTTCTGCTCTACGACTGCGACGGCGATAAGCAGTACCGCGATATGATGACCACCGTGCGCGCAGCCGTCCTCACCTGCCCCGAGATCACCTGCGTCACCGCCACCGGCACCGCCGTTGCCAACGCCCGTACCTCCTATCTGGGCAACACCCTCTGCCGCGACTACTACCACTTGACCCTCGGCCTCGGCCGCTACATTGCAGGCCTGACCTTTGCCGGAGCGCTGACCGGCGTCGATCTTTCCGCCGTCAGGTTTGTCCCCGAGGACGTGGATGCGCGCATGAAGGCCGTCGCGCTGGAAGCCGCGGCCAATGCCATCAACGCACCGTTCACCATCACCCCTGCCGCCGACCGCTGACACATGCCAAATCAACACACTGAGGTGATTTCCATGAAGAAGTATTTTGAATCAAATGCCGCCCCGGATGTGATCGTACCGATCAAGCTGGAAGATCCGGCAGCCGCCATCGAAAAAGCCCGGTGGCTTCATGACAAATTCGGATTCACCCGCTACTGCCTTTTCGGTCTTTCCAAGGGCTTTCGCAGCACCCACTACCCGACAGAGGCAGATTACGCCGCCAGCGCCGGGCAATTTGCCGCTATCCGGGAATGGATGAGCACGCACGGACTCTCCTGCGGCTGGTTTTGCTGCCTCACAGTCAAATCCGGTCCCTCCGGTTTTACGCCCATCCTGCGCGCCGACGGTACGGAGCATCCATTTGCCTCCTGCCCGCTGGATCCCGGCTTCTCGTCAAGGCTTTCTGCGGATATCGCGCGTTTTGCGGAGATTGCCAAGCCCGATTTCATCTTCCTCGAGGACGATTTCTCCATCGGCGCCACAAACGGCTGCTTCTGCAAGCATCATCTGGCGGAATTTGCCGCGCGTATGGGCAAAAACTACACCCGTGAGGAACTTTTGGAGATTCTTTCCCGGACGACCCCCGAGGCGCTGGCAATCACCAGGGAGTGGCGCAGGCTCAACCACGACGCTCTCGTTTCTCTGGCCGCGCAGATCCGCGCCGCGGTGCATGAAAAATCCCCCGAGATCCCCATCGGCCTCGAGCAGTCCGGCGCAGCCGACGTCGACGGCGACAGCACCCTGGATGTTACCCGCGCACTGGCAGGCCCCAATCACACGCCATTCGTGCGTCTGCACGGCACCTTTTACTGTGGTTTTAACACCAAAAAGCTGCCCCGGCAGATCTTTCATTCCCTCTGGTTTACGCAGCATCTGCCGCAGGATGTGCTGTGCTATCACGAAACGGACACCTATCCGCATATGCGCTTTTATTCCTCCGGCAAGCAGATGAAAGCCATGCTCTCGGCAGTCTATTCCTGCGGCATGGTGGGGTCGCTCTACTTTGCCCAGGAGTTTGTGGACAAGCCCTGGGAAGAGGACGCCTACGGCAAGGTATTCGCCGCCGAGCAGGCACGCTTCACCACGCTGGCAGAGCTCGCCGCCCAGTGCCGCGTCACCGGTGTGGAAGTAAACTACGATCCGTTTTATAACACCCTGCAGGGTGACGCTAACCCCTTCTGGGCAGAACCGCTCGGCCGCTTCGGCATTCCCTTCACCACCGAAGAGGCAGACGTTGCCTTCTGGGATGCACGGCAGGCCCGGTACAGCGACGACGCCACCGTCCGGCGATATCTCTCAAAGGGGCTGATCCTTGACGGCGACGCGGCAAGGATTCTCTGCGAACGCGGATACGGTGAGTACCTCGGCATCACCGCCGGTGAGGATGTGCTCAAAGCCCGTCCCCGGCTGGTCTACGACCTCGGCGCATGTGAGATCATCACTGACGACTTTGTTCCCGCCGATGAAGGCCGCGAATTATACAGCGCTCACGACTACTGTCCCGCCGGCAACGGCGTCTGGTGCGAACTCTCCGATCCCGCGCCGGAAACACAGATCATCTCTTGTGGCTATGATTTCTCCGGCAATATCATCGCGCCCACAATGACGCTCTTCCAAAACGCCCTCGGCGGACAGGTCGTGGTCATGAGCCTGACCCTCAAGAACAATCCCTCCCAGGCAATCTTCAACAATCGCCGTCAGCGGCTTTTGCAGCGGCTGGCCGCCCGGATGTCCGATGAGTATCCTTTCGTCGAAAACGCGCCTGATGTCTATATGATCGCGCAGGAGCCCAAAGCCGATGCGGATTTCCGATTCATACTGACGCTGATCAATCTATGCGACGACGATGCAGAAAACCTTTCTGTGTATCTGCCGCCGAAGATGCGCAACGCCAAAGCCTTCTGCACCATCGCTCAGGACGGTTCCATCACGGAGCTTGGCTGCGAGCGGCATGAAAACGGCATCCGTCTGCTTTCTCCCCTGCGCTATTGTGAGCCGGTCTACGTCATCGGCAAGTAGTATCCGACGCATCCATCACAGATTTCCTGCGGGCACAGCTTCTGCTGTGCCCCTTTTTTTGCGCCGCAGGGGCTTTCCTGCTGAAATTCCGTTATTTTTTCGGTTATTCTTTCAAAACTCCGTAATTTTCTCTGTGACATTTTGCTTTCTGAAACGTTTAAGTATTATGAAGTCTTTTTGGGGCTTTTTCACGCCATTATTCGTAAATACGCTTGAAATAATCGGCGTGTTATGGTAAACTGACAGTATACAGACTCCCCAAAACGCTGTAACAGGAGGCAATGCAATGGGAAATGTCCATCAGGTACTCGATGAAGTCAAAAAAGTCATTGTCGGCAAGGACAAAACGCTCTTGTGGACACTGACCACGATTCTTGCAGGCGGGCATCTCCTGCTGGAAGATGTCCCGGGCGTCGGCAAAACCACCCTTGCACTGGCCTTTGCCAAGGCGTTGGGGCTGGAATGGGGCCGCGTACAGTTTACCCCCGACGTTCTGCCCTCCGACATCGTCGGCTACAGCGTCTACGACAAAGAATCCGGTGCCATGCGCTATCGTCCCGGCGCCGTGCTGACCAACATCTTCCTCGCCGACGAGCTCAACCGTGCCACTTCCCGCACCCAGTCGGCTCTGCTTGAAGCCATGGAGGAAGGGCAGGTCACTGTGGACGGCAGAAGCTATGCCCTGCCCGAGCCGTTCATTGTCATCGCCACCCAGAATCCCACAGGTGCCGCCGGTACCCAGCTTCTGCCCGACAGCCAGATGGACCGCTTCGCAGCCAGGCTTTCCATCGGCTATCCGGCGCCTGCCGACGAGCGTGAAATGGTCATCGGCCGCCAGAACGGTAACCCCATGGCCCGGATACAGCAGGTCATGACCCGTCAGGAACTCATCAGCCTGCGGCGGCAGGCCGGTGAAGTCTACATCCATCCCGAAATCGTGGATTACATCGTCGCGCTGATCAACGCTACCCGCGAGCATCCGCTGATTCTGCGCGGCGCCAGTCCCCGTGCAACGCTGACGGTCGCCTCCATGGCAAAAGCTGCGGCATGGCTGCAGGGACGGGACTACGTGGTATCAAAGGACATCCAGACCGTGTTTTCCCATACCGTCTGCCATCGTCTGCTGCTGGGCACGGGCGCCGATGCGGCAAAAACCTCCGGAGAGCGGATTGTACAGGCCATTCTGCACGATACCGCAGCTCCCCGCCTGCGCTGAGCCATGATCGGAAACCGTGTACTGTATTGCGTCGGCCTGATTGCCGCATTTATCTTTCACATTTTCTACTTCGGATGGTATTCCTGGTTTTTGCTGCTGCTCACGCTCTGTCTGCCGCTGTTTTCACTGCTGCTCAGTCTGCCGTCCATGCGCCGTGCACGGCTTCGGATCACCTGGCCAGCCCGCTGTGTGATGGGTGAATCGGCTTACATAACCGTTGAGAACACCTCCGGCGATTCGCTCGCGCCTGCCTGCCGGGTACGGCTTGATCTGCACTGTCCGCTCACCGGCAGTACCCGCATCATACGCGGCAGGGTTGCCGGTACGGCTGCCCGCCGTCTGCGCATTGACACTTCTCATACCACGCTGCTGCAGGGCACGGCTGTGCGCAGCCGGGTATACGACTATCTCGGACTCATCGGCATGCCGGTCAAAGGGGCCGTCGGCGGTGAGATTCTCGTCGAGCCCGCCGCGATTCCACCCGTATCCCTTCCCGAGCCCCAAAAGCTGCCCGACCGTGTACTGCGACCCAAGCGCGGCGGCGGCTTTGCCGAGGAATACGAGCTGCGCCCCTATCGTGAGGGCGATCATCCCCGGGACATCCACTGGAAGCTCTCTGCCAAAACAGACAACCTCATCGTCCGTGAGGCTCTGATCCCCGATCGGGGCAGACTGGTGCTCAGCTTTGATCTGCGCGGTACCCGGGAGCAGCTTGATTCGTCCCTGGGGCGGCTTATCTGGACATCCCGCTGGCTTCTGGAGCATGAAGTCCCCCATGAAGTGATGTGGATTGACCCCACGACTACCGGCGTGACCGGCGCACAGATTCATGAAACCCGCGATCTGCAGCCGATGCTGCGGCGCATTCTGGGCAGTCCCCTGCGCGAACAGCTCCCCGACATCACGGATCATCTGTCGTCCTCATGGATGCATATCCCGACGGAGGTGCCGCATGAAGAGTAAGCTTCTCGCCCTGTTGTCCGCTCTGCCGATGCCGGTTGTGCTGGCAGCGCTCCTCAGCGGGTCTGTCGTGATGTGCCTGGCCGACGGCTTCGACCTCGGCTGCCATGCGGCTGCGGTTTTTGCCGTCTGCGTCTGCGCGGCGCTGGCAGTGATGTTCTTTGACCGCATCCGCTACCGCAAGACGGCGGCATTTATCGGCCTTCTCCTGTCCGCCGCACTTCTCTGGTATTTCCGCCTCACCCTGTTGGAGAACCTGCAGACCATGCTTTTTCGCATCACAGGGCGCTATGCGCAGGATTTTGATACCATGCGGATCCTTGGGAAGGACGGCACCCCGCCGCAGCCTCTGGTTCTGGTTCTCGCAGCCCTGCTGTCCGGTATCTGCACCTGGGCATGTCTTGGCAAGCAGCGCCTCTGGGCCGTTCTTGTCAGCATTGCCCCCGCGATGGCAGTCTGTCTCATCTGTGTGGACGTTGCACCGCCCGGATGGCTTGTCCTATTCACCGGCGCCTTCATTCTGCTGGTACTGACGCACAGTGTGCGCCGACGGGATCCGGCGGCGGCAGATCGTCTGACTCTGCGGCTGATTGCTCCCACGGCAGTGCTGCTGTGCCTGCTTCTGCTGATTGCACCGTCCCGGGATTACCGGCGCTACAACTGGTCAAACGTGCTGCTGATACGCGTGGAAACCGCGCTCGGAATCGAGCGTCCCGGGCGTGAGGTGGTCATTGCCGCCGAATGGAGCCGCAGTCTGCGCTCGGTGAATCTGGGAACTCTCGACGACCGCGAGCTCACAGGAGCGCATGCCCTTTCCTACCGCGCCGACACCGTCGTGGGATACCTGCGCGGCGTCTCTCTGGGCGTGTACGAAAACAACCACTGGAGTGCGGTGGATCCGATGGTCTATGCCGCAGCCCGGCTGGAGCGTCCGCCGCAGATCACCGGCGGCGCGGATACGTTTACGCTCAACGTGCGCACGCCATCTTCCCTGCCGCAGATTCTCACCGCCTACAACCTTTCCTCCGTCCCCGACGGCATCGTTGCCATCGACGACGCCTATCTTTCAAATACCCCGAAAGTCTCCGAATACGCCGTCTGCTACAGCAATGTCATCCTGCTGCCCACGGCCGACTATGCAGCCTACGTATACGAGCACTATACCCAGCTTCCCGATGATCTGCGCACGGAACTCACCCGGTATCTGACCTTGAACAACCTCACCGGCAGCTCTGCCGCCGGTGTCGCCGCCCATGTGCGAAGTACCGCAGAATACGATCTGGATACAGAACGAGTTCCCCGCGGAGAGGACTTTGCGCTGTATTTTCTCACAGAAAGCCGTCGCGGCTACTGCGTCCACTTCGCCACCGCGACGACGCTGCTGCTGCGTGCCTGCGGGATTCCCGCCCGGTATGTAACGGGTTATGCCGCCGCAGGCCAGCCCGGGCAGTGGAACGACGTCACCGAGGACATGGCGCATGCCTGGGTGGAGTATTATAAGCCCGGTTTTGGCTGGCAGGTACTGGATCCCACGCCTGCGGGCTGGCTGGAAGTACACGCGGAATCCTCTGCTCTGCCGGAGCCTGAACAGACCACCCAGAGCGTCCCGGAGGAACCGCCGCCGTCCGAACCAGAGCAGCCCGGCGACACCGATCCTTCCCCGCAACCCGAACCGGTTCCCGACGAGCCCGAACCCGAGCTGCCCGAAATCCTGCCCGGCATTCCGGGCTTTGGCAGCGGAGCCGGTGCGACGATTCAGCTCTCCGGCTGGATGGCGCTGCCGCTGATCCCGGCGGCAATTCTTCTCGCGGCAGTGCTGCGCCGACGGCTGATCCTGCGCCGGTACCGTGGACTGCACACGTCGGGCAGCACCAATGCAAAGCTTCTGATCTGGTGGAACCGGTACGTGCAGTTGACCGACGCCAGCGGACGCTGGCGGGATCCTGCCTTTGAGGAGCTTGCTGAAAAAGCCAAATTCAGCCGCCACAGGATCACCGAAGAGGAGCTTTCCGCCCTCCGACGTGCCGCTCATGCCGAAATCCAGGTTCTCAAAACACACGCACCCGGCAAGCGCTTCCTCTACCGCTGGATCCGGGTCCTGTACTGACCGGTTCCGTCACACACCCGGCTTTCTGAGTGTGCGTTTCTTGTGCTGCTTATAGGTTCTGCACAGATGGGGCGCGTCGTAGAAGCCCAGCATCTCCGCGATCTCCTGCAGGGTCTTGGACGTGGCTGCCAGCTCCTCCGCCATCGTCAGACGAATGCGGTTGCGGTACTGCACCGGCGTCACGCCGCCGGAGTATTCCTTGAATTTACGCAGAAACGACGCCTCGCTGATGAAACACATCGACGCCAGCTCCTGGTTTGACAGATTCTGCTCCGGATGGTTTTCAATCATACCAATGGCAGGCGCGATGTCCCGGGGAGCACCGAGTCTGGAAGGGTTATCGGGTGTTTCGGCGGAAAACACGCGGTCCAGCAGCAGATGCAGGGTTCCGTTGAAGCGCATCGCGCAGCCCGGACGCAGAAAGGTCTGCATCAGCTGCTCAAAAAGCCGCAGAATCTCCCCCGTATCGTCATGGGCAACGATGCGCAGCGGTTCACAGATGGCCACAGGCTCTGCATCGTCTCCCAGAAGATCAAAAGAGACGCCGATGCCGGCCGAAGGCGTCTTCTGCGGATTGTACAATGGCGGAAGGTCCGTATAGTAGTGAACCCCATCCGGCATACAGAGGATATCGCCGGGATTGGCAATAAGCAGCAGTTTCCCCTCGTGAAAATAGCGTCGCTGTCCCTTGATCTGGCAATAGATAAGGTGGCGCTGGCGCCCCGAACGCTCATAATCATGGACCGAATTGGGCATCCAGAGCCGGTAGTAGACATTGACGTTTGCAAAGCTGCCGCTCTGGGCACAGATATCGCCGTAGCCGATTGTTTTCATATCCACCTCTCAGGTTGACGGTATTTTACAATAAACCATCTCTTTCATCCATTGTAGCACAGCCTGTCTTCCGATACAATAGACTTAAACCAAAATGGTCCCGCAATCCCACAGTCATGTGCTTTGAAGGAGGATTCATTCATGAAGAAAGTCAGAATCGGTTTAATCGGTCTGGGCGGCATCTGCAACGGCGCCCACATCCCCGGCTATCTCCAGCTTGACAACGCTGAGATCACCGCAGTCTGCGACATCAACCCCGAAAAGCTCGCAAAAGTCGGCGACAAGCTCGGCATCCCCGCCGACCACCGCTTCACCGACTACAACGACCTCATCGCCTGCCCCGATGTGGATGCGGTCGATATCGCCACCTGGAACTCCATGCATGTGCCGATTGCGAAGGCTGCTGCTCTCGCCGGCAAGCATTTCAGCGTCGAGAAGCCCGTCGGCATGAACTATGCCGAAACCCTTGATCTTGCCCGTACTGCCGAGCAGATGGGCGTGCAGTCCTTTGTCTGCCTGTCCTGGCGTTACCGCGCCCACACCCGTTACGTCAAGTATCTCATCGATCAGGGCACCGTCGGCAAGCTCTATCACATCTACGTGCGCTGCATCAAGAACAGCGGTCTCTGGGAAGGCCGCAAGCGTGAGTGGCGCTTTGACAAGACCCGTGCCGCCTCCGGTGTTCTGGGCGATCTGGGTTCTCACATGATCGACATCATCCGTTTCTGGGGCGAAGAGTTCAAGGATGTCTACGCCAACACCGGCATCTACATCACCCACCGTCCCACCGAGGAAACCGGTGAAATCGTCCCCGTCACCACCGACGACTGGTGCAACATGAACTGTGTGCTGGAAAGCGGTACCGCCTGCACCATCGAGGTCTCCCGCTGCGCCACCACCCTCAAAGACCTGATGAGCTTTGAGCTCTACGGCGAAAAGGGCCGTCTTGCTTTCACCAATATGGCTGGACAGTTTATCATCGAGTTCACCGATGCCAAGACCAACGAAAAGCAGATCCTCACGCCTCCTCCGGAGTTCGAGGCCATCCAGTCCGGCTCCTACGTCAACCTCATCCTCGGCATTGAGGATGAATACACTGCCAGGATTAACCACGGTCTTGAGTGTCAGGCAGTCATCGACGCGGCCATCCGCTCCTCCGAGCAGCATCGCCCGGTTTCCATCGCCGCGATCAAGGCCGGCGCATAATCGTCGAAGCTCACTTCAAATTCGTTACAGCGAGGTATTGCCATGAAACTGGGTACTCTTGTACGCATCAAAAATCCCTCCGAGGCGCAGGCGAAATTCGCCGAGCTGCGCTCCTACGGTTTTGAATCCTGCCAGCTCTCCTACAAGCCCTCCGTGCACGATCTGTCCGAGGCTCCCATCATCCGCGCCGCCGCGGATGCCGAAGGCATCGAAATCTCCGCCATGTCCGCCGGCTACAACGACGGCTACACCGTCTGGGACAACTATCTCGGCTTCCTCACCGCCGGCTTCAACATCGAAGCCACCCGCATGAGCCGCATGGAGTATTCCAAGCACGCCATGGAGTTTGCCCAGGCGCTGGGGATCACCGACGTGTTCATTCACGCAGGCTACATCCCCAACAACCCCTTCTCTTCCGAATACGCCTCCATGCTTGCCGCCATCGATCATCTCTCCCGTCATGCCCAGCGTCTGGGCATCAACATCCTCTTTGAGACCGGCGGCGAATCCCCCGTCTCTCTGCTGCGTCTGATTCAGGACATTGGCCGTGACAATCTCTTCGTCAACCTTGATCCTGCCAACTTCCTCATGTACGGTTTCGGCAATCCCGTGGACGCCCTCTACACCATCGGCAAATACGTGCGCAACATCCACGGCAAGGACGGCATGCCGCCCACAGATCCCCGCAAGCTCGGCCGTGAGATGCCCGTGGGCGAAGGTCTGGTGGACTTCCGCGCCATGTTTACAAAGCTCCACGAGCTGGGATATGACCGCTTCATCACCATCGAGCGTGAGATCGCGGGCGATCAGCAGACCGCGGATATCCTCAAGGCCAAGGCCTACTTTGAACAGCTTCTGGCAGAGATTTACGTGTAAGCACCATGTCCTCTCCCGGAAATGGCATAGCTTTGTAAAACAGTTTCAGTCCCGGCAGGATTGTCTGCCGGGACTTTGCTTGTTTTCATTACAGCTATATGCTATAATGGACGAAACGGTTCGATAAACTTGAATTTGTAGGTGAATGAAATGATATATCGACTTCCTGAGATTAATGATAAAGCCATGCTACAAGAGTATGTTCAAGAGCATTATGAGAACAAAGAAACCAGTATTAGTGCGAGTTTAGGGTTGTCATCTTCGGAGTATTCCGATTGGGTGGAGAAGATGCAAAGAAATGCTTCTGTTGGTGATGAAGAATGGGGAAAATCCTTGCTATATCTTTGCTTTGATAAGAGTAAATTGATAGGTTTATTAAGCATACGATACGATTTGCCCG
>SVMB01000096.1 GCA_015067675.1 Oscillospiraceae bacterium | reverse complement strand
TGTCCGCCGCATCGACGACCTGGGCCGCGTCGTCATCCCCAAGGAAATCCGCCGCACCATGCGCATCCGCGAGGGCGACCCGCTGGAGATTTACACCGACCGGGACGGCGAGGTCATCTTCAAGAAATACTCCCCCATGGGCGAGTTCTCCCTGTTCGCCGCCCAGCTGTGCGAAACCCTCCACAAAACCTCCGGCTACGCAAGCGCGGTCTGCGACCGCGATACCGTCATCGCAGTCTCCGGGCCCGTGCGCCGGGAAACCGCCGAGCGCCGGCTGTCCGAGGAAACCATGCGCGTCTGCGAGGAACGCCAGCTCTACTGCTGGCGCGAGGGCGAGGAAAAACTCCCCGTCGTCGCAGGTGCGGACGGCTGCTTCGCCGCCCTCATCGCACCCATCATCTCCGGCGGCGACGTGGCGGGCGCCGTGGTGTTCCTGGGTACCGAGGGCACGCCCGCTCCCGGTGAGACCGAGGCAAAGCTCGCCCAGACCGTGGCCGGCTTCCTCTCCCGCCAGATGGAGGACTGATCCGCGGCGGGAAATCCCCCGCTGCGGGGAAAAACAGCCGCGCAGGCCGGATTATCCCCCGCTGCGGGGAAAAACAGCCGCGCAGGCCGGATTATCCCCCGCTGCGGGGAAAAACAGCCGCGCAGGCCGTCCACGGGAAACGCATTCATCCCCCGGCGCGGGCAATTCCTGCCGTTTCCCGCTCCATTCCCGTTGTCTCTCCATTTTTTACCACTCAAAAGCGCTCTTTTTCCGGGATGCGGAGTATTTTTTACTTCGCATCTCTTTTTTGCATAAATATTCGGCAGAGTTCAACTTGTTAACATTTTGTTTACCATTCGTTCATGCAAACGTGGTAAAATTAGCATTATCTTTTCACACCCGGAGGTATCCCAATGGACAGCAACACCCTTCAGATCCTGATTGCCATGATTATCTATATGGCAGTCGTCATCCTCATCGGCATTATGTTTGCCAAGCGTGCCAACGCCAGCTCCGAGAACTACTTCCTCGGCGGCCGTTCTCTCGGCCCCTGGGTCACCGCAATGAGCGCCGAGGCTTCCGACATGAGCGGCTGGCTCCTCATGGGCCTGCCCGGCGTCGCCTACTGGTGCGGCCTGGCCGACGCCGCCTGGACCGCCATCGGTCTGGCTGTCGGTACATACTTCAACTGGCTCATCGTCTCCAAGCGCCTGCGCCGCTACTCCATCCGCGCCAACAACGCCATCACCCTGCCTGAGTTCTTCTCCAACCGCTTCCGCGAGAACAAGAAGCTCATCATGACCATCGCAGCTGCGTTCATCCTCATCTTCTTCACCGTCTACGCCTCCTCCTGCCTGGTCACCTGCGGCAAGCTCTTCTCCACCCTCTTTGGCGCTCCCTACATCGCCATGATGATCCTCGGCGCCGTCTTCGTTCTGGTCTACACCCTGTTGGGCGGCTTCCTGGCCGAGAGTGCTTCCGACTTCATGCAGGCCATCGTCATGATCGTGGCCCTGGCTGTCGTCGTCGGCCTCGGCGTTGCCCACGCCGGCGGCTTCGGCGCTGTTATCGAGAACGCCAAGTCCATCCCCGGTTTCCTCGACTTCTTCGGCCTCGCCACTCCCGTGGTGGAGAACGGTCAGCAGGTCGTGTCCGCCGGCAAGCCCGTCTTCGGCGACGCCGCCAGCTACGGCATCCTCTCCGTCTGCTCCTGCATGGCCTGGGGTCTTGGTTACTTCGGCATGCCGCAGGTTCTGCTGCGCTTCATGGCCATCCGCAAGGAGGACGAGCTGGTTCGTTCCCGCCGCATCGCCATGATCTGGGTTGTCATCTCTCTGGCTGTTGCCGTGTTCATCGGTATCATCGGCCGTCACCTGTTCCCCGTTGCGCATCTGACCGCCTCCGCCGCCGAGAACATCTTCATCACCCTGTCCACCTCTTACCTGCCTCCCATTCTGGCCGGTTTTGTCATGGCGGGTATTCTGGCTGCCACCATCAGCTCCTCCGACTCCTATCTGCTCATCGCCGCCTCTGCCTTTGCCAAGAACGTCTACCAGGGTCTGATCAAGAAGGACGCCGACGACAAGCAGGTTATGATCGTCTCCCGCATCACGCTGCTGGTGATCGCCCTGATTGCGATGTTCATTGCTCTGGACGAGAACAGCATCATCTTCACCATCGTTTCCTTTGCCTGGGCAGGCTTCGGCGCGACCTTTGGCCCGCTGATGATCTTCTCCCTGTTCTGGAAGCGCACCAACCGTGCGGGTGCCGTGGCCGGTATGCTGGGCGGCGCGGGCATGGTGTTCCTGTGGAAGCTGGTCCTCAAGCCTCTGGGCGGCGCGTTCGGCATCTACGAGCTGCTGCCTGCGTTCATCTTCTCCTGCATCTGCATTGTTGTGGTGTCTCTGCTGACGAAGGCGCCCTCCAAGGAGATCGAGGAGGACTTCGAGTACGTCCGTACTCAGAAGGCCGACTAATCGGATAACTAAAAGTGCCTGCGGCAAAACCGCAGGCACTTTTTTTGAGAAAACCGAAATGCAGTGACGGGAGAAGATCGTAAGGACAAATACAGCGCGGCACGCGAATGAGGAACGCTTTGCGTTCCTCGGGGTCAAGGGTGCCTTGCACCCTTGCGCGGGGGTCAAAGGGGGGCGGCGTCAGCCCCCCGTCGATCCCGCAGCTCCGCGCTGACAGAATGAAAGATCAAGCGCGGCAGAGGACGGCAGAAAAAATGAAAAAAGAAAAACCGAAACCTCGTCGTTAGATGGTATTATCTGCCGTACCAACGTCGAGTGACAAGTGAACGCTGCGCGTTCACGAGTCACAAGCCACGCTTAATACCGTTTTCTTCAACCTGAACCAACCAAAAAGAATCCGTATTCTGCATCCCCGTGGGCTTTCCGGGACAGAATACGGATTCGTTATGTTTTATATCTCTTTTTGGGGAACGTACGCCGGGCACGGGATGAAAAGGAAAGGTGAGTACGCCGGGCACGGGATCTATAGTGGCTCGTCACTCGTTACACTTGTGACTCGAAGTAAGACAGCAGACAATTCCATCTAACGACGAGGTTTCGGTTTTGATTTTTTTCTTTTTTTGCAGTCCTCTGTCACGCTTGATCTGTCATTCTGCCGGTTCGCCATACGGGAACGTCCAGGGGCTGCTCGCCCCTTCAACCCTCGGCAGGGGCGGCACGTCCCTGCACCCGTTTTTCGTGTGCCACGCTGTATCTGTCCTTACCATCATCCCTTGTTATTGCATTTCATCCTCTATCCCACTTGCAATCTACCGTGGTTTTCGGGTATAATATCCTCAAACAACTGCCATCCAAAGGAGGCTCCCCATGCCCAAAACGCCCTCTTCTTCCTACACCGAGCAGGTTCAGATCCTCACCCAGAGCATGATCAACGGCTCCGGCCGTCTCTTCGGCGGTCAGCTCCTCCAGTGGATCGACATCGCCGCCGCCGTCGCCGCCCGCCGTCACGCCAGCCGCAACGTCACCACCGCCCGCATCGACGCCCTCGAATTCCTCGCACCTGCCTACCCCAACGACCTCGTCGTCCTCACCGCCAAGCTCACCTACGTCGGCCGTTCCTCCATGGAAGTCCGCGTCAAAAGCTTCGTCGAACGCCTCGACGGACGCCGCGAGGTTATCAACACCGCCTACGTCACCATGGTCGCCCTCAACGAGGAAGGCCGCTCCTGCGCCGTTGAACCCCTCGAGCCCGAGACCGACGAGGAAAAGGCCGACTTCGAGGCCGGTCGTCAGCGCTATCTCGATCGCAAGGCTGCGAAGAAATGAGTGTGTGGAGAGGCGGGTTACACCCGTCTACCCTGCAACGAAGTGAAAAGAGCCCGTATTCTGTTGTCCGAGACTTTTTCGGATACGGAATACGGGTTCTTTTTGGTTGGTTCAGGTTGAAGAAAACGGTATTAAGCGTGGCTTGTGACTCGTGAACGCGCAGCGTTCACTTGTCACTCGACGTTGGTACGGCAGACAATTCCATCTAACGACGAGGTTTCGGTTTTGATTTTTTCATTTATTTTTATCTGCCGCGCTTGATCTGTCATTCTGTCAGTTCGCCATGCGGGAACGTCCAGGGGCTGCTCGCCCCTTCAACCCTCGGCAGGGGCGGCACGCCCCTGCACCCGTTTCCGTGTGCCACGCTGTATCTGTCCTTACCATCATCCCTTGTCATTGCATTTCGTGGGTTACGCCTGCGGTTTATATCTATTTCCGCCGATACAGCTCACGAGTCTACGCAGGTAACTATCCTCACTTACGATTTTCCCCGCGAGTACATCCTCCTCCGTGAACCTCGACACGTACACCTCTCCCGATCCGTACCTATTATAGTCATGCACCACGTAAAACGTCCCGTCCGGTCCTTCCGTTCCATCCGGATACGAGCACCCGCTCCTGCTGTCCAGCAGCAGTCCGCCTTCCCACGTCTCTCCGTCGTCCGCCGACAGGTACGCCGTCAGTTCCTTCCTGTCAAGCCCCGTCGCGTGGTTCACCAGCAGCAGCTTCCCGCTTGCCGTGCGCCGGATATAAAACCTTGAGCAGGGGCTGGCAATGCCCGCCTGCCGCATATTCTCCCACGTCTTACCCCCGTCAAAGGAGTCCGCGATGCCGATGCCGTATTCCGCCCGGCAGCGGATATACATCCGCAGGCTGCCGTCCAACCGCTGGACGATCTGGTGCTCATCGATGAACCGCTGGGGGTGGTCGGCGCGGCCGATGAGGGAGAAGGTCTCACCGTTATCGGTTGACGCATAGACGTTGGGGAAGCGCTCTTCGGGGAGGTCGATGGCGTAGTTTCTCACGAACTGCCAGATAGCGCAGGGCAGGAGCCAGGTACCGTCGGAGGTGACGGTAGGCTTGTCCATCATGACGCCGTTGGCGACGCGGCGGGGTGCGGTGAAAGCGGGGTTGGGGCAGTCGGGATCGGAGGACGTGATGCACCAGACGCCGCAGCGGCCGTCGCAGGTAGGGTTGTAGCCCTCTTCGCCGTTGACGCAGTAGGTCTGGGCGTAGAAGAGGAAGAGGCGGCCGTCGGGGGCGACCCAAAGGCAGGGGTCGTAAGCGCGGACGGGGGCATCGGGCATATCGAGGGCGAGGTATTTGCGCCAGGTGATGCCGTCGTTGTCGGAATAGAGGAGGAGGACGAAGTTTTCGAGGTTTTCGCCGGTACCGCCGCCGTAGAAGGCTGCCCAGAGGCGGCCGGAGGGGGTGCGTTCGAGGGTTGGGATGCCCTGAAAGCGGCGGATGGAGTCGGAGAACTTGCCGACGGGGTTGTAGACGATGGTCATGGGCTGTAAAGCGAGATCGAAGTCGGAATGAGACATAGAGAAGCTCCTTTCAAAGAGAAGGATGTGTAAAGAGAAGGATGTGGGGGGGCTTTGAGGCCATTATAGCGCGGAGAGACGGGGACTGTCAAGCGTAACCTATGAAATGCAATGACAGGTGAAGATGGTAAGGACAGATACAGCGGCGCAGCCGAGAAACGGGTCCAGGGTCCTGTGGACCCTGGCGAGGGTTGAAGGGGCGAGCAGCCCCTGGACGTTCCCACATCGGCGAACCGGCAGAATGGGAGATGGCGCACGGCAGAGGACGGCAAAAAAATGAAAAACAATCAAAAAGCAAAAACTTATTCTTTTGATTGTACTTTCTGCTTCCTTGCGTCGAGACGCAAGAGAATCGAGCGTCGAGCCACGTCAGAACCCGTTTTCTTCTGCCTGACCTTACAGGAAGAATTCGTATTCTGTATTTTGTAAGCCTCATGCAGCCAAATACGGGTTCTCTCTGTTCTCTTGGTGTAACAGAAAACGGTATTAAACGTAGCTCATTGCTCGTTACACTTGCAATTCGTAGTAATACAGCAGATAATACAATCTAACATCAGGGCTTTGTTTTATTGTTTATTTTTTTATCGGCCGTCCTCTGCCACGCCTCATCTTTCATTCTGTCAGCGCGGGGCTGCGGGATCGACGGGGGGCTAACGCCGCCCCCCTTTGTACCCCGCGCAAGGGTGCAAAGCACCCTTGACCCGTTTTATTGGAACGCAAAGCGTTCCAATGCTGCTGCTCCTTAGCAATTACTGCATTTCCCGATTCGGTACTGCATTTCCGCTCCCCACATTTCAAATTTCTCCTCCCGTTCATCAGAATACGGTTGTTTCGGCGCTTCATCCATGCTAAAATAGAGTATACTTTCCCTATCACCCTTTTTCGGAGGTATTACATGTTATCCCGTGACCTTGGTATCGACCTGGGCACCTCCTCGGTGCTCATCTACGCTAAGAAAAAAGGCATCGTCCTGCGCGAACCCTCCGTCGCTGTCCTCGACCGCCGCACCGGCGATATCCTCGAGGTCGGCGAAGAGGCCCGCCGCATGCTCGGCCGTACCCCCGGCGGCATCGCCGCCCTCCATCCCCTCAAGGACGGCGTCATCAACGACTACGAAGTCACCGAACGCATGCTCCGCGAACTCATCCGCCGCCTCCGCGGCTTCTCCCCCCTGCGCCCCAACGTCATCATCAGCGTCCCCTCCGGCATCACCGAGGTCGAGGAACGCGCCGTCGTTGACGCCGGCCTCGGCGCAGGCGCCCGCCGCGTCTACCTCATCGAGGAAGCCCTCGCTGCCGCCCTCGGCGCAGGTCTTGACATCGACAAGCCCCGCGGCTGCATGATCGCCGACATCGGCGGCGGCGTTACCGACATCGCCGTGCTCTCCATGGGCGCGGTCGTATCCTCCGGCTCCGTCAAGGCCGCAGGTGAACGCTTCGACGAGGCTCTCGTGCGCTACGTCCGGCGCAAGCACAATCTCCTCATCGGCGACCGCATGGCTGAAGAGGTCAAAATCGGCATCGGCTGCGTTTTCCCCCGTCCGGAGGAAAAGGTCATGGAGGTCAAGGGACGCTGCCTGCTCACCGGCCTCCCCCGCACGGTGGAAATCTCCTCCTCGGAGACCATGGAGGCCTTCGACGAGCCCTGCTCCGCCATCGTGGACGGCATCCACTCGGTGCTTGAGTCCACCCCGCCCGAGCTGGTGGCGGACATCGCCTCCTCCGGGCTCATGCTCTCCGGCGGCGGCTGTCTGCTCTGGGGATTTGACCGCATGATCACCGAGCGCACCGGCATCCCCGCCCGCATCGCCGACGATGCGGTTTCCTGTGTCGCCTACGGTGCAGGCAAGGCGTTGGAGAATTTACGCAGCATGTCCGAGGGTACCCAAAACTTTGCAAGACGGCGGCAGCTTTCAGCGGAGAACGGTTGACAGGTAACGCAGATTGCGTTACAATTGACTCAAAGGAGATGATTGCATGGACAAGACCACCACTTTGAATCTTCGTGTCAATCCCATCGTCAAGCAGCAGGCCGAGGATGTTCTCAAACAGCTCGGTATTCCCATGGCAACTGCCATCGATATGTATCTGCGGCAGATTTCCATGACGGGAAGCATTCCCTTTAAGGTTGCACTGGCACAGGCGCCGCAGCATCTCAATGCCGATCTGATGAGCGCCGAACAGATCAGAAGCCTTCTGCAGGAAGGGCTGGACGACGTCAAAGCGGGTCGTATGCGTGATTTTGACGAAGTCTTTGAGGAGCTTCTCGGAGAACAATCCACATGAAAACGTATACGATCAAACTCACTGAGCACGCAGCCGCTGATCTGAAGGCACTGCGTGACTACATAGCGCAGACTTTGCATGAGCCCGAAACCGGACGCAGGAAGGTCGGACGCATCCTTGAAGAAATCAAAAGTCTGTCATTTTTGCCGCAGCGCAATGCACTTATGCCCACAGAACCCGAACGAAGTTCGGGGATCCGAAAGACTGTTGCAGAAAATCATTACATTCTCTATACAATCGATGCAGATACCGTACAGATACTGCGTGTAATTTACAGCGGCTGTGATCTGATCCAGCGTCTGAGAAGCGGACGCTGACTGTTATCTTACAACGAAAGGACTCCCCCACCATGAAACTCATCAACGAAAAAGGTAAACTCTTCGGACTCATCAACCTCGTCGATCTCGGCTGTATCCTCATCGTCGTGCTGCTGGCAGCGGGTCTGGGCTGGAAGCTGCTGGGTAATCAGGTGCAGACCGCCGTCGCGCCTACCACCACCATGACCACCACCATGCGCGTGCGCGGCGTCTACCCCTACGCCTTCGACGACTTTGCAAACTACGACTTCGTCGGCGAAAAGCTCGTCATGGGTACCGGCTTCGTCGATGCCATCATCACCGACGTGGCTGTTGAGCCCTACCACGTCCAGAACGTCACCGCCGACGGCGATCTCGTCCCCTGCGACGACCCCGAGCGCGTGGACATCGTCTTTACCGTCGAAAGCCAGGTGCCCTCCGGCTCCGCCGTCTACAAGATCGGCACCCAGGAGGTCCGCATGGGGCGCACCTTCATCCTCAAGACCGACATCTACGAGGCTAATGCCATCATCGAAAGCGTTGTGATCGCCGAATGATGGGGAAAACCTTAAAAAACTGCGCAATTGTGCGCTGTTTTGACTACTTCTTATCCCGGGGCGAGGCTATCTGCCGCGCAAGCGTCCCTGGGCGCATCGGCCGCTGGTTTTCCCGGGTCTATGCCCATTCCGCCGTCAAGCGGGGGATGGACGCTTTCCGGGAGCGCGGCTGCGCCGCCGAATTCTCCCTCTACGGACGGGCGATGGCTGTGCTGCACCGGCTCTGCGCCCGCTTTGGCCTGTGGCTGCTCCCGATTCTGCACGCATCGCTCATCTACCGGGGCTGCACGGCGGCCGGGCGGTGGTGTCTCGGAATTGCCAAGGGCAGCGTATTGGGCCGTCTCTGGGCAAAGGCCGGCTTTGACTTCCGGCGCTTCCTGATCTTCGTCTTTTCCTTATATCTCCCCATCGACTGGATGCTGCGCGATGTGCTGAAGATCGCAGCCCTGGCCTCCGTCTGGGACGAGCTGTTCTTCCTGGGCAGTGCCGCCGTCGTGGTCTGGCTGCGCATCAAGGATCGGAACTGGGACGGGAAAACCCGCGTCACCGCTCTCGACATCCCGATTCTGCTCTTCTGCGCCGTGGGCTTCTTCCTGATGTGCGTCAACGCTCCGGTGCCATCCATCGCCGTGGCGGGACTGCGCGCCACGATCCAGTACATGCTCTGGTTCTTCGTCATCGCGCGGCTCCTGCGGGACCGCGGGGATCTCTTCACCCTCTGCGCCGGAATCGCCGCCGTAGGTGTGGCGATGGCTTTACACGGCATCGCCCAGTTCATCCTGGCGGTTCCCATTCCCGACTCCTGGACCACCGACTCCGAGGCCGCGATCCGCACCCGCGCCTTCTCCATCACCGGTTCCCCCAACATTCTGGGCGCCTATCTGGTACTCACCGCCCCCATCATCGCGGGTTTCATCTACCAGCTGGAAAAGCCCTGGGCGAAATTCCTCTGCTGGGGCTGTCTTGGTGCTGAGATGCTGTGTCTGCTGGCCACCTACTCCAAGGGTGCCTGGGTCGGCATGGTAGTCGCGGTACTCACTTTTGCGCTGCTGCTTGACCGGAGGCTTTTAGGCGTCCTTGCCGGAGGCGTTTCGGCGGTTATGTTTGTGCCCAGCATCTCCACGCGCATTGCCTTCCTCTTCACCGACGAGTTCGCCACGGCATCCGCCATCGGCGGGCGCAGTCTGCGCTGGGGCATCGGACTGGGGTTACTGGAGGAAAATCCCCTCTTCGGCTTCGGTCTGGGGCGTTTCGGCGGTGCTGTCGCCATGCAGAACCAGTATCTGGAGATCACCGAGGATTTCTACTACTTCTACATGGACAACTACTACCTCAAGATCGCCGTGGAGATGGGTTACATCGGCATTATATTCTTCGCTTTCCTGATGATCTGTCTGCTCATCACCGGCGTAAAGGCCGTCATGCGCGCCGAGCCCCACAAGGTGACAAACCTGCGCGCCGACGGTTCGGTGAAGCGTCACCACTATACCGGCGGGGTCAAGCCCATGATTACCGGCATCGCGGCGGGTCTGACCGGCGTGGCCGCGCACTGTTTCTTCGAGAACATCTTCGAAGAGCCCTACATGATGGCGCTCTTCTGGGGGTTAGCGGCGGCGGTAGCGGTGGGAACAAAATGCGGGAATGCGAAGCATTCTCGGGAGTGAACCGCTTGCGGTTCACGGCCCTCTCAGTCACGGGCACTCCGATGGAGTTCCCGTGCCAGCTCTCCCAGAGGGAGAGCCAAGCCCTGATTCCCGCAAGCCCCTGCCTGGCTCATGCAGCCCCACCTGGCTCCCCCTTTGGGGGAGCTGTCATAGGAACACAGGGTGTTCCTATGACTGAGAGGGCCGTGAGGACAAACAAAGTCGCTGTCGGCGCAAAAAAGCGTTGACAGCGGCTTTCCTTTTAATGTAAAATAGAATTGTAATAATATGGGAAATATCTTTCCCCCAGGAGGAACTGCTATGAAAAAACGCCTTTTGCTCACCACCCTGCTGCTCGCGGCGCTCTTTGCGCTGTGTATGTCGGCCTATGCGGCGGAGTATGACCTCTGGGTCGGCGGTGTGCAGGTGACGGACGGCAACCTCGTCATTGATTCCGCTGATGCCAGGGCTGGCGAGACTATCTCCGGCTCCGCGACGTATGATCCCGCCACCAAAACCCTGACGCTGGACAACTACAGTTACACGGGCAATTCCAGCGGCATCAGTATACGGACAAACACAGAACTTACGATCAACCTGGTCGGCAGCAGCAGCCTGACGGTTATCGGCATCAGCTACGACGGTATCTCGCTGCATGACAGCGCCATTGTCACCTTTACCGGCAGCGGCAGCCTGACAATCAATGCCGAGTTCGGAATCTACAGTTACAACGAACTCTACGACTGTAAGATCATCAACAACGCCTCCGGTACCATCTCCATTCTCTCAGATCATCCCATCAGCGATTCCATCACCGTCACCGGTTCCGGCAGCTTCAACATTGTCAAGTACGTCTACGTCGGCAATGTGTCGCTCGCCTTCGGCATGTATCTCGGCACCAATGGCATTGTGTCCGACACCAAGCCTTCCAGCGGCTATGCGCACCTCTCCGCCGACGGCAACACCCTCACGCTGAACAACTACAGCTACGATGGCGCGGGGTATCAGTATGCCACAAATGGCTACGCCGCCATCTACACCAATTATGCTCTCAACATTGTCCTCAAGGGCGAAAACAGTCTGAAGTGCACGAACACCGGCGGCCACGCCTACGGCATCCACGCCAGCAGCGTGACCATTTCCGGCACCGGTAAGCTGGACATCACCGTCACCGGCTCCTCCTGCGGCATCATGGGCACTGACGGCGTAAGCATCTCCGGTGGTACATTGGAGATCACGGCATACGACGGCATCAGCATTAACAGCGGAGAAGTGACAATCTCCGGCGGTACGGTGAACATTCATGCAACGGAGTATGGCGTCACCACAGGCCTTGCCAGTGTGAGTATTACCGGCGGTACGGTGAACATCACTACCACGCATCGCGGCTTATACACCGTCAACGTGAACATCACCGGCGGCAACGTGGATATCACTGCCACCGACAGCTACGCCTACGGTATCTACGTCACCGGCAACGTGACCATCTCCGGCGGCATGACTACGATCGACGCGGGTATGCAGGCGTTCAACAAGGAGCCCACGCTCACGGGGGTGACTTACCTGCTGGGCAGTTCCCACTTGGACAAAAGCGTCATCATCGGCGGTCTCTGGGTCGGCGGCGTGCAGGTAACGAGCGAAAACCTCGTCATTGACCGCTCGGACAATTCCGCTATCACCGGCATTGCGACGTACGATCCCTCCACCAAGACCCTGACGCTGAACAATTTCAGCTACGAAGGCGCGGGGTATGCGTATGGTGGGGGCGGTGTCTCCGCGGCGGTCTATTCGAATCTGGAATCCCTCCGGATCGAGCTTGTGGGCGAGAACCTTCTGACCAATACGGAGAGTCATGGCATCGTCATGTTCGGTGACGTGACAATCACCGGCACCGGCTCGCTGACCATCGATGCAGTCAACTGTATCAGCAATGGTTTCGGTCATGTAAGTATCACCGGCGGTACCGTGAACCTTAATCCTACGCGGACGGATTCCTATGGCATCTATGCCAATGCTGTCACGATTTCCGGCAAGACGACCTCGGTGACGATCTACGACGTCGCCGCCGACGGCATCCATGCCATTGGCGGCGACGTAACGATCACCGGCAGTACGGTGACGTTCAAAGACTGTGACAAGGGCATCTATGTCGCTCCTGACGGCGGTATCGTCAAGATCACAGATGCCAATGTAACGGTTGATGGTCATGAACATTGCGGAATCCAGGCTGTCAATGTGAAGATTACCGGCAGTACGGTATCTTTTTCCTGCAACACCGGTATTTCGGCAAACAACCTGACAATCAAGGAGAGTACGGCAGATTTCACTACCAAAGATCACGGCATCAATATCTATTCAAACGGCAGCGCTGCAATCTCCGACAGTAAAGTGACAATAAAAGCCATTGGTGTCAATGGCGGCATCCAGGCCGCGAACGACAGCAACGTCACGATTTCCGGCGACCGTACTGAGGTGACGATCAAGGTCAGTGGGAATAATCCCGGCATCCAGGCCGAGAACGGCACAATTTCGATCTCCGGCGGTGCCGTGACGATTGATGCGTACTACGGCCTCAAAGCCGATAATGGTGCCATAGAGATCACCGGCGGTTCCGGCAACATCGTGGGCGAGAAACAGGCACTGTGGATTGGTGCGGTAGATGATGAGGGTAACTACACCGACACCGGCAAGCTCACCATCGGCGACCGCATGAAGGTTCTGGGAAGCACCGATGTAAGCGGCACCGGCGCGAAGCCTTACGTCGAGAGCGAGCGCAGCAGCTACAAGTACATCAGCTTCGTCACCGTCCCC
>SVMB01000095.1 GCA_015067675.1 Oscillospiraceae bacterium | reverse complement strand
GAAGATCTTGGGCTGCTTGGAGACCTTCTTGCCCATGTCGATCCAGTGCTGCCAGTAGTCACCCATGTTGTAGCCGCAGAAGGGCAGCATGGCCATGGGATCACGACGGACAACACCGACAGCGCCGGAGGCGGCGGCAGTGGTCTCAGAAGCCATGATGGAGCCGACGAACACGCCGTGGTTCCAGTCGCGGGCTTCGTAAACCAGGGGAGCGGTCTTGGCACGACGGCCGCCGAAGATGATGGCGGTCAGCGGCACACCCTGGGGATTCTCAAACTCAGAGCTGATGCAGGGGCAGTTGACGGCGGGAGCGGTGAAACGGGAGTTGGGATGAGCACCCTTGGAGCCGTCGTCGGGATTCCAGGGCTCACCCTTCCAGTTGGGAACATCGTGAGGAGGATTCTTATCCAGACCCTCCCACCAGACGCCGCCTTCCTTGGTCATGACAACGTTGGTGAAGATGGTGTTCTTACGGGTGGAAGCCAGAGCGTTGGGGTTGGACTTGACGTTGGTGCCGGGGGCAACGCCGAAGAAGCCGTTCTCGGGGTTACAGGCATACAGCTGGCCGTCTTCGCCAACACGGATCCAGGCGATGTCGTCGCCGACAGTCCAGACCTTGTAGCCCTTCTCCTGCAGGAACTTCGGGGGGATCAGCATGGCCAGGTTGGTCTTGCCGCAGGCAGAGGGGAAAGCAGCGGAGATATACTTGATCTCGCCGTTGGGGCACTCAATGCCGAGGATGAGCATATGCTCAGCCATCCAGCCTTCGTTGCGGCCCAGGTAGGAAGCGATACGCAGAGCGAAGCACTTCTTGCCCAGCAGAACGTTGCCGCCGTAACCGGAGTTGATGGAGCAGATGGTGTTGTCCTGGGGGAAGTGAACGATGTAGCGGTTCTCTTCGTCCAGGTCAGCCTTGGCATGCAGACCCTTGATGAAGCCGGGGTCATCGCCCAGAGCCTCGAGGACCTTGGTGCCGATGCGGGTCATGATGTGCATGTTCAGGACAACGTAGATGGAGTCGGTCAGCTCGATGCCGTACTTGGCAAAGGGAGAACCAACAGGGCCCATGGAGTAAGGCAGGACGTAGCAGGTACGGCCCTTCATGCAGCCGGTGTAGAGCTTGTTGAGCTTGGCATACATCTCAGCGGGATCCATCCAGTTATTGGTGGGGCCGGCTTCTTCCTTGGTGGGGGCGCAGATAAAGGTACGGCCTTCGACACGAGCGACGTCGTTGATGGCGGTACGATGGTAGTAGCAGCCGGGGAGCAGATCCTGATTCAGCTTCACCATCTCGCCGGTGGAGCAAGCCTCGGCGCGCAGAGCTTCCAGCTGCTCATCGCTGCCGTCGATCCACACGA
The DNA here is from genome assembly GCA_015067675.1 of Oscillospiraceae bacterium. GTDB lineage: Bacteria > Bacillota > Clostridia > Oscillospirales > QAMX01 > SIG502. The sequence goes on along the minus strand of SVMB01000095.1, from coordinate 12,001 downwards.
TCTGATCGGGCTGGGTCATGTCGGTCATTTCCTTGATCCAGTCAAGGACGGCCTTATTGGTGGTCAGTGCATTCATGGTCATTTATTCCTCCTGTGGTGATTTAGGCACTGCATTGGCAATACCTGGCAGGTGCATCTTCCGGGAAGTGCATTTCCCGGAAAAAAGCATCTTCCGCAAATGGCAACTTCCTATAGACGGTATCTATTTTACCAAATAAGTGCACTTCTGTCAATGCCCTTTGACGGATTATTCTCACAATCCTGCATAAGTTTTTGGCATTGCCCGTATGCAGATTTGAGAATTATTCGAGGGTATACGTTTTTCCCGAAGGGATGGGAGGTGTGCGCGCAGGCTTTCGCTTGAGCGGATCATATTTATACTTTTTACAGCTATAGGATTCGCTGACAGCGCCGAGCTTGCGGCACAGCATCACGCCGTCGCCAAGGCTCACGGCTCGTTCGCAGGTGATACACTGCGGCTCCATATTTTTTCGAAAAAGCATTCCGGGTGCCTCCTGTATTCAGGCTACCTTTGAGTATACCGTAATTCCCGCATTCTGTCAACGCTTTGCCTGTCTTTTTCGGTATTGTGTGCTCAAAAGTACCCAAAGAAGCACTGCAAGCGCCCCGATCAGCGCCGTATACAGGGATTGCACCGTATCCACAGCCGCCAGCCTTTCAAGCCTTTGTTCCATCAGCACGCCCGTCATCTCCGTCACCGGGAACAGCCGTACAATCCAGCGTATATACAGCGTCGCCAGCGCCCCCTGTGTCAGCTTGCCCAGCAGATAGGGACGTGCCGAGAGTCCGGAGCCCTGCAGAAAGCTGAGTACCTGACAGTGCACGCACAGTCCCGCCCAGCCCAGCATGCAGGATGCCGCCGCCATCTTTTCCGTCAGCGTCATCGGCACATCTGCAAGTGACCGTAGTCCCGCCGTCACTTCCAGAAATCCCGTCAGCAGTTCCTCAGCCGCTTCAGCATCCAGACCAAGCGGCGCGGTCAGGGTTCCCAGTGCCTGTGCAAGCGCCGTGAGGATACCTCCGCGCAGCAGCAATGCAATGAGCACCGAAAACACGATGACAAACAGGCTGATGCTCATCACCCCGGTACCCGCATCCCGGACACTGTCCAGAAAGCAGCGCAGAAATGTCTTTTGTACAGTCCCCGGCGCTTCCTCCGCTGTCTCTGTCAGGCTCTTCTCCCCTTTCCAGAACCGAAATACCACGCCCACGCTGATTCCTGCCAGAATATGCGCCGCATACAGCAAAATACCCGCTCTTGCGCTGCCGAGGATCCCCGTTCCAACCGCTCCCAGGATAAAAGCAGGCCCTGAATTGTTGCAGAAAGCCAGCAGCCGTTCCGCTTCTTCCTTCGTACACGTGCCCTGCCGGTAGAGTGCGATGGCGGTTCTCGCGCCGACGGGATAACCTCCGATGAGTCCGAGCAGAAATGCCGGAGCACAGGCGCCGTTTACGCCGAAAAGCCTTTTCATGAGCGGCGCAAACCAAGGCGCCGCCTCATTTGCCCAGCCGCAGGACAGAATCAGTCCCGACACCACAAAAAACGGAAACAGCGACGGAATGAGCAGCTCCAGGCAGATATTCACCGCCTGACGTCCCGCCTGGGACACCGTTTCTCCGTATACCAGCAGTCCCACCGCCGCCGTCAGCACGGCTCCCGCCTCAATCCCACGCACAAGCATGCCTATTTTTCCACGTTCCCTCATAGACTATTCCCAAAGCCCCCTTTCCGCATACAAGGGTATATGCCAAAGGCTTCGGCTCTATTCCACACAAAAGGGAGGGAACTGCCCTGTCACGGGAGCAATCATCATTATTCGCACGTCTGGCATCACTGCTGGAAACGCCGCCGGAGCTGCTGGATTTCAAAAAGTCCCGCGTCATCGTTACCGGTCGGGGACAGCTTACCATCGAAAACCACAGCGGACTGCTGGAATATACCACCGCCTGTATCCGGGTTCGTGCCGCCCGCGGAGAGGTCTGCGTCGAGGGTGAGCATCTGACCCTGTCGGTCATGGATCCGGGACTGGTGGAAATTACCGGCCGCATCGATACGGTCCGGCTGCTGTAGGAGCAAATGATATGCTGTTTTCGATCTTTCAGAATTTCGCGGGCACCGTCCGCTTTACGATCCGCGGCATGTATGCGCCGCGCTTCTGCAACCGCTGTCTGCAGCAGGGTATCCCGCTCTGGGATATCTGCGCAGACGAAACCGGGCAGTGTCTGACCGCCACCGTCCGGCTCTGGGATTTCCCCAGGCTGCGCGACCCTGCCCGCGCCTGCGCCGTACGGCTGCACATCCTGCACAGGCGCGGCGTACTCTTTTCCCTGCGTCGAAACGGGCGACGTATCGTTTTCTGGACAGGTCTGCTGATCATTCTGGCCGTATTCTACGCTCTGACCTCCTTTGTGTGGAGCATTGAAGTAACCGGCAACGAAACCGTCAGCCGGGCGCAGATTCTGCGCGCCCTGGAGGGTTACGGATTCACCGTCGGAACCCCCGTGGACACGGTGGATGCAATCCACCTCCGCAACGAAATCCTCGCCGATATGCATGAGCTGAGCTGGCTGACCGTACGGCTGCGCGGCAGTCATGCCGTGGTGGAGGTACGCGAGCGCGTACAGATACCGCCGCTGGTGGACGATCAGGAGCCCTGCGACGTGATCGCGGGGGCTTCCGGACTCATCACGCTGATGCGGATACGTGAGGGCAATGCCTTAGTGGAAGAAGATGCCATTGTGGAAGCCGGAGAGCTGCTTGTCAGCGGCGATATGCCCTACCCGGAGTTTGTCACAGGAGTGGAAGGCTCCTATCCGGTACACGCCTCCGCCGAGATTTATGCCCGCATCTGGGATGACTGCGTGTGCACGGCGCCCATTGAAGCCTGTGAAAAGGTCTACACCGGCCGTACTCTGCGCCGGTGGGCGCTGGAGGTCGGTACTTTTCGTGTAAATTTTTCTCATAACAGTAGCATTGATACCACAGAGTGTGATAAAATAGTAAGAAGAACCAGGCTGCAGCTTCTGCCGGGGCTGACGCTGCCCCTGGTGTGGGTCAGCGAGACATATTTACCCTACGAACGTACCCGCTCAACCCTCGACACGGCAGCGCTCGAAGAACAGCTGACCCAGGCTGCGGACACCATGCTCGCCGCTGCCCTTGAAGGCAGCCGCATCACCCCTGTCTCCGTGCGCACCTTCGTCGGAGACAACCACGTACGCGCCCGCGTCACCGTGGAGACTACCCGCGACATCGCCGTAACCGTCCCGCGAAACCGGGACAGCTGACGGCTCACTGATACCAAGGAGGCCACACTTTTGGAACAAACCATCAACGTTGAACGCATGGATCAGATCATCGACATCTTCGGATCGTTTGATGAAAACATCCAGATCATAGAAAAGGAACTGCAGGTTCGCTTTGTCAACCGTGACACCGAGCTGAAAGTCAGCGGCGAACCGGAAAACGTAATGCTGGCCGTCCGTGCGGTGGAAGGATTACTGTCCCTGTCCGCCCGCGGCGAGCGCATCAATGCCCAGACCGTCCAGTACGTGCTGAGCATGGTGCGCGACGGCCTCGAGGACAAGCTCTCCGATCTCGCCCGGGATGTGGTCTGCGTCACCGTCAAGGGTAAACCCATCAAGGCCAAGACCATCGGTCAGAAAAAGTACCTCGACGCCATCCGCAAAAACACCATCACCCTCGGCATCGGCCCTGCCGGTACCGGCAAGACCTATCTCGCCGTGGCAGCCGCTGTTGCGGCCTTCCGGGACAAGCAGGTCAACCGCATCATCATCACCCGTCCCGCCGTCGAAGCCGGTGAGAAGCTGGGATTCCTGCCCGGCGATCTGCAGGCCAAGGTGGATCCCTACCTGCGTCCGCTCTACGACAGCCTCTTTGACATGCTGGGTCCGGAAACCTACCAGCGCTATGCCGAGCGCGGCAACATCGAGGTCGCTCCCCTTGCCTACATGCGCGGCCGTACCCTGGATGATTCTTTCATCATTCTCGACGAGGCCCAGAACACCACCCCTGAACAGATGAAAATGTTCCTGACCCGTCTGGGCTTTGGCTCCAAAGCCATCGTCAACGGCGACGTGACCCAGATTGACCTTCCCTCCGGCAAGCTCAGCGGTCTGAAAGAGGCCATGACCGTGTTGGAAGGCGTCGAGGACATCGCCATCTGCCGTCTGACCGATAAGGACGTGGTCAGACACGAGCTGGTGCAGCGCATCATCCGTGCCTACGACAATTACGATGCAAAAAAGAAACGCACCGTCTCCACCGGCGCGCACAGATACAAGAGAAAGGCAGATACAAAAAATGATTGAGCATAACATCAACGTCACCCGTTCCCAGCGCGGTCTGGATATCACCCTGCGTACCATCCGTCTGATGAAGGCCTGCATCGTCGTGGGTCTTGAAAAGGAAGGCTTCCCCACTCCCGCGCATGTTGAAATCACCCTCACCGATGACGACGGCATCCGCGCCATCAACTATGCCCAGCGCAACATCGACTCCGCCACCGACGTTCTGAGCTTTCCCCAGCTTGACTGGCACGACGGTCAGGGCGATATCGACGAGCTGGACTTCGACCCCGAAACCGGCCGTGTCCCGCTGGGCGACATCGTCATCTCCACTACCCGTGCTCATGCCCAGGCCCGTGAATTCGGTCACAGCTTCGCCCGCGAGTGCTGCTTCCTGACCGTTCACTCTCTGATGCATCTGCTGGGCTACGATCACGTGGACGACGAGGAGCGCCGCGCACTGATGCGTGAACACGAGGAAGCTGTGCTGTCCCTGATGGGTCTGACCCGAGAGGACTGATTCCTTTTCCTCCCGAGTGGGGACATATTCCCCGGTTCATACTTGCGGTAAGCACAGAAACGTGGTATAATATCAGGATGATCCCCCGAAAATCCATACATACAAACAGAGGATACTATGTGGTTAAGTGATAACTGGCGCGACTATGCGTTGATTGATTGCGGCGGCGGCGAAAAGCTGGAACGCTGGGGCAAGTATATGCTCGTGCGTCCCGATCCCCAAGCCATCTGGGAAAGCCCCCGGCGCGATAAAGCCTGGCGTGATCCCGACGCACGCTATCTTCGTTCCAATACCGGCGGCGGTCACTGGGAAAACCATCGGCTTCCCGCTTTCTGGGACATTCACTATCGTGATCTGACCTTCCGCGTCAAGCCCATGTCCTTCAAGCATACCGGCATCTTCCCCGAGCAGGCCGCCAACTGGGATTTCATCACCGAGCGCATCAAAAAGCGCCGTGCTGCCGGAAAGCCCATGCGCGTGCTCAACCTCTTTGCCTACACAGGCGCTGCCACCATTGCTGCGGCGGCCGCCGGAGCCGAGGTCTGCCACGTGGATGCCGCCAAGGGCATGGTTGCCTGGGCCAAGGAAAACGCCGCCTGCTCCGGTCTCACCGATCGTCCCATCCGCTGGATCGTGGACGACTGCGCGGCCTTTGTAGAGCGTGAAATCCGCCGCGGACGCCGCTATGACGCCATCATCATGGATCCGCCTTCCTACGGACGCGGCCCGACGGGTCAGATCTGGAAGATGGAAAACGATCTTTACGCTTTTGTCCAGCTTTGCACCCGTGTGCTCTCCGACGACCCTGATTTTGTCGTGCTCAGCGCCTACACCGCCGGTTTAAATCCCGGTGTTGCCGGTTATGTGCTTGGTATGGCGCTCATGGAGCAGCATGGCGGCAAGGTTGCCTGTGAGGAACTGGGGCTTCCCTGTGCCGCCTCCGGCCTCGCCCTTCCCTGCGGCTGCAGCGCCCGCTGGACCGCTGACTGATAACGAAAGAAGCATTTCTCATGGAAATGATCAGAACCGAGCAACTGCAATACAATTACCGCGCCGATAGTCTCCATCCTGCCCTGAACGGAGTCAGTGTTTCCATCCGCAAGGGAGAATTTGTGGCCGTTCTGGGCCACAACGGCTCGGGTAAATCCACCTTTGCCAAGCATCTCAACGCAATCCTGCTTCCTTCCGGCGGAGCGGTATACGTTCAGGGTATGGATACCCGGGACGAGAAACTGCTCTACAACATCCGCCAGCGGGTCGGCATGGTCTTTCAGAATCCCGACAACCAGATCGTGGCCTCCCTTGTGGAGGAAGACGTGGCCTTTGCGCCGGAAAATCTGGGTGTTCCCCAGGCAGAGATCCGCGCCCGCGTGGATGCTGCCCTCGAGGCCGTCGGCATGAGCAAATACCGCGACCGCGCCACCTATCAGCTCTCCGGCGGACAAAAGCAGCGCGTCGCCATCGCCGGCATCATCGCCATGCAGCCCGAATGCGTGGTGCTGGATGAGCCAACGGCGATGCTGGATCCCCACGGACGCCGCAGCGTCATGCGCGCCATTCACGCCATGAACCGTGAGCTGGGTATCACAGTGGTACTCATTACCCATCACATGAATGAAGCAGTCGGCGCCGACCGTGTTCTGGTCATGACCGAAGGCCGCTGCGTGCTCGACGGTACGCCCCGGGAGGTTTTCGCCCGTGAGGACGTGCTGAAGGCTGCCGGGCTTACGGTGCCGCAGGCGCTGGCCTTTATCCATGCGCTGCGGGATGCGGGCATCGACATCGACACAAACGTCCTGACCGAGGACGAATGCGCAAGCGCACTTTACGACGTGCTCAAAAAGCACGGATACTGATATCGAAATAACAGAACGGATAACATATGGAACCTGTATTGGAAACGCGCGGTCTGCGCTTTGAATACGGGCGCGGAACCCCCTTTGCCCACATGGCGCTGGACGGAGTGGATCTGCGCATTTACGAGGGTGAGTTTATCGGATTGATCGGTCATACCGGCTCCGGTAAATCCACCCTGATTCAGCATTTCAACGGCCTGCTTTCCCCCACCGGCGGGCAGATTTTCTTCAAAGGCCAGGACATCCACGCGGACAAGTTTGATCTGCGAGGTCTGCGCTTTCAGGTGGGACTGGTCTTTCAGTACCCCGAGTACCAGCTCTTTGAGGAAACGGTGTATGCAGACATCGCCTTCGGCCCGAAAAACATCGGCCTGTCCGAAGACGAAATCCGCTCCCGGGTGCTGGAGGCCGCAGCCTTCGTCGGCCTTCCCGAGAGCATTCTGAACGAATCCCCCTTTGATCTCTCTGGCGGACAAAAACGCCGTGTCGCCATCGCAGGTGTTCTTGCCATGCGCCCGCAGGTGCTCATTCTCGATGAGCCCACGGCGGGACTGGATCCCGGTGGTTCCCGGCAGATTCTGGAAGAGATCCGTGCTTACCGCGAGCAGACAGGCTCCACCGTGATCCTCGTCAGCCACAACATGGAGGATATTGCAAGCATTGCAACCCGCCTGATCGTGCTCAATGAGGCCAAAATCGCCTTTGACGGTACGCCCGAGGAGGTTTTTTCCCATCCGGACGAGCTGGTGGCGATGGGACTTGATGTGCCGCAGGTGACACGGGTATTCATGAAGCTGCGGGAGCTGGGCATTGAGCTGGATACCTCGGTTTATACCGTCGGGTATGCTGTTAAGCTTGTGCAGAAGCTGCTTGCAAAGGAGGCGCCCCATGCTTAAAGACGTCTCTCTGGGGCAGTATCTGCCGGGTAAGAGTGTCATCCACCGCATGGATCCCCGGCTCAAGCTCATTCTGACCGTCGGCTTCATCGTCGTGTTGTTCCTGGCCAAGGGAATCTGTGCCTATGCGCTGTGTCTGGCGGCCCTGCTGCTGGTCATTCGTGTGGCAAAAATCGGCCTGCCCTACATTCTGCGCTCGATCAGGCCGCTGATCTTCATCATTCTCTTCACCGCCATCATCAATCTCTTCTACACACCCGGCGATCCGCTGGTCTCCTTCTGGATTTTCTCTATCTCCGCCGAGGGAGTGCGCACCGCCATTTTCATGGCGCTGCGCATCCTGATGCTCATCACCGGTACCTTCGTGCTGCTCAACTATACGACCTCGCCCATCATGCTCACCGACGGCATCGAGCAGCTGCTCGGACCTTTAAAGAAGCTGCATATGCCCGTGCACGAGCTGGCGATGATGATGACCATCGCTCTGCGCTTCATTCCCACCCTCATCGAGGAAACCGACAAGATCATGTCGGCCCAGAAGGCCCGCGGCGCGGACTTTGAGTCCGGCAGCATCATCCGCCGTGCCAAAGCTCTGGTGCCGATTCTCGTCCCGCTCTTTGTCAGCGCCTTTCGCCGTGCCGATGAGCTGGCGGTAGCCATGGAATGCCGCTGCTATCGCGGAAGCGAGGGCCGTACCCGGCTGCGGACGCTGAAAATGCAGCGTCATGACTGGCTCTGTCTCGCCGTTGGCATCGTACTGGGTACTGCAGTCCTTCTCTGCTCTTTTTTCCTGCCTTAACAGATTATTTTCGCTTTCAAAGGAACAAAACCATGCCCAATATCGTCTTGTTTTTGTCCTATATCGGCACTGCCTATCACGGCTGGCAGTTTCAGCAGAACGCCCTGACCGTACAGGAGGTATTGCAGGATGCCATCCTCAAGACCACCGGTCAGCGTGTGTCTCTGTCCGGCTGCGGTCGTACCGACGCCGGGGTTCATGCCCGGGTATACGCCGCGAATGCAAAGTTTGAGACCAGCATCCCCGTTGACCGGCTTCCTCTGGCCCTCAATGCCCGTCTCCCCGACGACATCGCCGTGCGCGAGGCCCGCATTGTGCCAGACGGTTTTGATTCGCGCTTTTCCTGCCGCCGTAAGGAGTATACTTACACCGTCTACAACAGCCGCATGAAGGATCCCTTTTACACCGACCGTGCCTGCTTCTTCCCTTATAAGCTCGACATGGACGCTGTCTGCCGGGCAGCCCGGATGTTTGAAGGTACCCACGACTTCAAGTCTGTGCAGTCTGCCGGCAGTCCGGTCAAGTCCACCGTGCGCACAATCTATCACTGCTATGTCACCCGCAGCGGTGATCTGCTTGAGCTGCGCGTGGAAGGCAACGGCTTTCTCTACAACATGGTACGTGCCATTACCGGTACCGTTCTCTACGCAGGCCTCGGCAAGATCGCGCCGGAGGATATCCCGGTGATTCTGGACTCCCGCGACCGTTCGCTCTCCGGTCCGACGCTTCCGCCCTGCGGTCTGCGTCTGTCCCGGCTTGTCTACGATGAATTCACGCTGGAAAGCCCCGTTTAACCTTTCCTTACTACACTGTTCACAGGAGGTCTCCGGATGGAGTACAGGATCAAACGTCAGGTCGATACGCAGGTTCTCCGCCGCGACCGCCTGCTCAATACCCTGACCTGGCTGCAAAAGCTGATGCTGCTTGGACTGATCGCATCCATTGTGCTGTCCCTCTACGCCTTTCGTACCAATATTTCCGACGCTTACGTTGCTTACCGTACCCGGGTTCAGCTTTCTCAGGTGGCGGAAAACTCCCGTATCTACTTCGAGCCTGACTCCACCAACAGCTTTGAGCTGTTCGGTTCCAGCCTGGCAGTGCTCAATCAGAGCAGTTTCCGTCTCTACTCGCCCACCGGCTCCGAGCAGCTGTCCCTCAGCCGCATCAGTTCCATGCCGGCGATGTCTGTCTCCGACAGCTTTACCATGCTCTACAGCCGCGGTTCTCCTGATATCACCGTGGCAACACTCACCGCGCAGCAGGGCATCGTCTCTGTCTCCGGCGGCATCATCAATGTCACCCAGAATGACGCCGGCTGCATGGCCGTCGTTCACGATGACAGCCGTTACCGCAGCGTCGTATCTGTTTTTGACAACACCCAGAATCTGATCTATGAGTGGAAAACCTCAGAATATTATCTGCTCACCGCTGCGATTTCCCCCGATTCCAAAACCATGGCTGCAGTCGCGCTGACTCAGGAAGATGCGGAATTTGTCTCACGTCTGGTCTTCTTTGATCTGGGCGTCGAAGCCATTCACGCCTCCTATGATCTTTCTGGTACGATGGTCACGGATCTCGTGTTCCTCGATAACCGCACACTCTGCGCCGTAGGCGATGACCGTACCGTCATCGTCAGCCGGGACGGTGAGGCAGTCTGGGAGTACGGCTACGGAAGCGATATGCTGCGTGCCTGTACATATGACGGCGACACCTGCATTCTGGCAACGGTTGACCGTACTTCCGGTCTGAGTGCCAAGCTCATCAGTCTGACGCCCGACCGTGAGCCTATCGTCGTGGAAACCGAAGAGGTACGCGGCATTGATCTTGGCGGCGGCTACCTCAGCATCCTCTATACCGATACCGTCGAAATCCGCAGTCAGGATCTGGAAATCCGTTCCAAACCTGTCACGGTCTATGACGTGCGATATGTTTTCACCGTTGCCGACGGTCGGACTCTGTTGGTCTACAGCTCCGAAGCCGGTATCGTGGATATGATTGCCCCCTTTGCCCTGAGCTAATCTGAAAGGAGAATTGCCATGTCGTTATCCCTGATGATGGATATCGTCCTGCTGGCGATTTTTATACTGATTGTTTTCAGCTGCGCCCACAAAGGTTTCGTGCGTACGCTTATGTCCCTTGCGGCGCTCGTTGCAGCCTTTGTTCTGGCAAACAGCGCAAGCGTTGCTCTGGCTGATCCCATCACCGAACGCTGGGCAGCGCCCCGCATGGAGACGTTTCTGACCGAAAAAGTGAGCGAATACCTGCCGGAAGATACGCTGGACACCTTCATCGACATGGGTGACCGCGCCCTTGGCATGATTCAGAGCATGCTCTCTGCCTCCGATGAAGAGGAAGCTGAGAAAACCGGCGTCTCCCGCACAGAAAAAGATACCGTTGAGAACGTCAAGGACGAGGATGCCAATTCTCTACAGCAGGTGGCTCATACGCTTGCCTATGCGCTGGTACGCTGGCTGCTGTTTGCCATTCTTCTGGCTCTGTTCTATGCCATCCTGCGCGCTCTTGTGGAGAATCTCTCCTTTATCGACCGGATTCCCATCGTCGGCACACTGGATGCTCTGCTGGGCGTGGTACTCGGCATTGCCATCGGTCTGGTGGTGCTGTTTATCCCGCTGATCGTGACCGTAAACATCCTCCCCGACATACTGGGTGGGGCGCTGGAGGTTCCCGAGACCTTTTATAAGGACAGCATCGTCCTCAACGTGCTCTACACCGTCTATCCGTTCAAGTAAACGCCTATGTATGTGATGATTTCCCTGCTGACGCTGGTGGTTGCCCTGACCTTCAACGTCTGCTTCGGTTCCCGGCTGCAGTCACACTACCAGCTTCTGGGAATGACCGTTTCAGAGCTTGTATTTCTGCTGTGCTTCCTGGGCGGCGCCTGTGCGCTGATCCTGTTTGCCCGAAAGCATCCGCTGGAGCGCGACGAAACACTGGATCTCTACGAGATCTCCTCTCTGCGTCCTGCAAAGCTGCGGCATCTGGCCGGCGGCCTGCTGCTGATTGCCGGCGGATATCTGGGCACGACGCTTTACTTTCATATCCTGGCACTGCTCTTCCCCGAAGCAATTCAGGCAGCCTCCGACAGTATGCTCGTCGTCCTCTACAGCGAAAACCTTCCTCTGATGCTTCTGGGTACGGCGCTGATTCCCGCGATCTGCGAGGAGCTTCTCTTCCGGGGACTGATTCATTACAGCTTCACCCGGCAAGCCTCTGCCCGTTATGCGGTCATCGCCACAGCTCTGCTCTTTGCAGGCTTTCATCTCTCACCTATCCGTTTTCCTTCCACCTTTGCATCCGGTCTGCTGCTGGGATACGCGCTTCACCGTTCCGGCTCGATTCTCGTACCGATGCTGATGCACCTGGCCAGCAATGCAGCCTCCGCTCTTGTGAGCTTCTATGCGCCCCCGGTGATGCTGGACGGCACGGCAGGCGTGATCTTACTGGGAACCGGAACCCTTTTACTGCTGGGACTGGGCTGCGCACTGCTTGAAGAGCATCCCCGCGCCGCACTTTCCCGCCATCCCATGACTGTTCTCGCAACCGTAGGCATCATCCTCCTGCTGACCGTTCTTCCGATTGT
>SVMB01000094.1 GCA_015067675.1 Oscillospiraceae bacterium | reverse complement strand
GCCTTTTGGAACTATCCGGATATGGCGCGGGCAACCCAAATTGCAAAGTAAACGTGAAGGATCTGCTGTGGTTTCTGTTTCTGCGGCAGATCCTTTTTTACATGGTAAAGGATGATACAAAACTGAGCTTTGTGCAATGTATACAATGCGGGGGGGGGGGTAAACTGTTAAAAATGCAAATTGAAAAAGGAAAAAAGATCGATTATTATTAAATAACAGTTTACATGTTATTTGTAAACAAATTTAAACAGGAGGAACTACCCCCATGAAGAAAGTCCTTGCACTCTCTCTGGCTCTGATGATGGTCCTCGCGCTGGTTCTGACCGGCTGCGGCGGCTCCGGCAATCAGACCACCACCACCGCCGCTGCTGCGACTACCGCTGCCGCTGCCGGCGACAAGACCACCGCTGCTGCCACCACCGCTGCTCCCTCCGGTGAGCTCGTTCCCGTCCACTGGTGGAGCCAGTCCGGTTCTGCCAATGCCCTTGATAAGGACATGGTTTACGACCATATGGCCGCCATGTTCGCCGAAGACGTGGGCGTTGAGATGAACTTCCACTTCTTCACCTCTGCTGAGTACAAGCAGAAGATGGATGCTGCCATGAACGCCGGTCAGGATGCCGATATCGTTCAGAACAGCGTTACCAACGGCTTCCCCACCAACCAGAAGGCCGGCTGGTTTATGCCCATCACCAATCTCCTCAAGGAGTACGCTCCCACCACCCTGTCCCAGATCCCCGAGTACTGCTGGGATGCCGTCACCATCGATGGTGAGATCTACGCCATGCCTTCCTACAAGGACGTCGCCGTCTCCATGGGCCTGATTTACAACACCACCCTGGTTGACAGCATCGGCATGACCGACCACATGAAGAGCCTGAAGTGGACCGTCGGTTCCGACCTGGATGAGACCTTCTACATGGCCAAGGAAGCCCGTGACGCCGCGTTCCCCGAATGGGCCGAAACCCCCATCATGAGCTGGCGTGATACCATGCACATCTACTATCAGGCCGATGAGATCGCTTCTCTGGCCCGTACCGCCATCCCCGGTCAGTTCACCGCCGACGGTGATCTGTCCGAAGGCAAGACCGTTTTCAACGTCTACGCCACCAACACCTACGCTGATGCCATCAAGCTCGTTACCCGTTGGGTCAACGACGGCATCAACGCTTACGACGCCAAGAACTACGATCCCGAAGGTGCCATCAAGAAGTCCGGTGCCATCCTCGGTAACTTCACCTGGGGTACCATTGCTGTTGCCAAGGGTCAGTACGAGAACTTCGAGCAGGATATCATCCAGCCCTCTCAGACCTTCACCTACACCGGTTACATCCAGGCCGCTCTGAACACCATCGCTGCCCACTCCACTGCTCCCGAAAAGGCCATGCAGTGCATGGAGCTGGTCTTCTCCGATCCTGAGTACGCCACCACCTGGCGCTTCGGTATCGAAGGCACCCACTGGAACAAGCTCGAGAAGGACGGCAAGATCCGCTGTGACTTCGCCGGCACCCGCAACGAGGATTCCTCCAACCGCGGCTGGTACCTGTGGTACCACGCTGAGTGCGGCAACCTGTTCAACTGCTACCTGCCCACCAACCAGGACGACCTGTTCTATGAGAAGCTGGCTGCCATGAACGATTCCTCCGTCGCTTCCCTGAACATGGGCTTCAACGTCAATACCGATCCCGTCACCAACGAGATCGCTGCTGTCTCCGGTGTCGTCAGTGAGTATCATGCTTCCCTGATCTCCGGTATGATGCCCGACGTCGATGCTACCATCGCCACTTTCGTTGAGAAGCTGAACGCCAACGGCGCTGAGAAGATCGTCTCCGAAATCCAGACTCAGCTCGACGCCTGGTACGCCGCTCAGTAATTGACATTTAAAAACTCGAAGATCTTCTTCATGCAACTGTAAACGGAAACCGCGGTACGGCGAAAGCTGTACCGCGGTTTTCGTTGTATCTCACCGGCAGCGTGAAAAACTGTCCCGAAACCGTCACACAGATTCGGTTTGGCCATTGCGCGCGGGTATCGGCTGCGGTATAATCAGGAAAAGCGGACAGGATGCGAAAGGAAGCAGTGAATATGAAGATAAAAGCCTTTGAAACGGTCAGAAATGAGATTGCAGATCAGTTTGTGAGCCCTGCGTGGATTGCGGAAAGCGGCCTTGCGGAGGATGCGCTCCTGCGGGGCTACGAGGAGCTGATGGAAACGCTGGGAGATGCACCGAAAGCCATTATTAAGGCCCGAACCTTTGCCTATCTCCTGAAAAATGGACGGATTGCCGTGGATTCCGGGGATATTTTTCAGGATAAGCTGCAGCACTGCAGAATAATCGGCCGTCAGCGCAGTCTGTGGGCAGGGGAGGTCATCCGGGAAAACTTTGAGGGTACGCCGATGTATGAGCAGCTGACCGCAGCCAACGAATGCGGCGCCTACTCCGGCAATATGGACTTTGGTCATACCTCGCCCAACACAAGGCTGATGCTGGAAATCGGTTTTCCGGGACTGCTTGCCCGGGCAAAGGCCTGTGCCGCCCGACCGGGGCTGAGTGAAGCGCAGCGCAGCTTCTATGAGGCCTGCATCATCTCCTGGGAGGCGGTGATCGGGTTCTGCCGCCGTCTGGCCGACGCCGTGCAAGCCTGTAACCCTGAGAACGCCAGCGCACTCCGCAATATCGCCGACCGTGCGCCGGAAAATACCTACGAGGCCATGCAGCTCATCATCGTCTACTTCTTTCTCCATGAGTACGTCGGCTTCACCCGTGTGCGCACGCTGGGCAGAGTGGACGTGATGCTCATGCCCTTTGCAAAGCGCGATATGGAAAACGGCACTTTCACAAAAGCTGAGATTATGGAGATGCTCAAATACTTCCTCCATAAGTTCTGGGCGGGCAAGGTTCCCTATGATCTGCCATTTGCCATCGGCGGCATGGATCGGGACGGCTCGGAGGCGACCAATGAGCTGTCGTACATGATCGTGGAGGCCTACGATTCCCTGAATATCTACAGTCCCAAAATCCATGTGCGGGTATCGGAGAATACGCCGAAGACATTCGTGAAGCGTGTGCTGGACTGCATCCGCAGGGGAAATTCCAGTTTTGTTTTCATCAACGACCATACCGCGATCAGAGCGCTCATGAACGTGGGCATCGAAGAAACGGATGCGCGGGATTATACGCCCATCGGCTGCTATGAACCGGCGGTCTGGGGTGTGGAAGTGGGATGCACGGGCTGCGGTCGCGTAAATCTTGCCAAGGCGGCGGAGCTGGTGATTACCCGCGGGCGTGACTTCGCTACCGGTGCACGCATCGGTGTCGATACCGGGGAAATTGCCACGTTTGAAGAGTACCTCGACGCGCTCAAACGCCAGATCACCTATATGCTGACCGCGTCGCTTGATTATATCACCGCCCTCGAGCGCACTTACAGCCGCAGTAATCCCGATCCGCTGCTGTCATCCCAGTATGACACCTGCATGCAGCGGGGCGTCGATGCCTTTGAGGGCGGCGCCAGATATAACAACAGCGGCTATAATATTTCCAGCATTGCCTCCGTCGTGGACTGTGCGGCGGCAGTGAAGCGGCTGGTATTTGACCTGAAAAAGGTGAGCCTGACCGAGCTGTTTGAAATCCTGAAAAACGACTGGCAGGGCCACGAAAAACTGCGGCTTGAGGCACGCCGCCTGCCGGAAAAGTACGGCAACGCCGATCCGCTGGCAGACAGCCTCGCCCGGGAACTCTCCGCGCACTGCGCAGCCTGCGTCAACAATCGTCCCAACGGGCGCGGCGGCGTGTTCAAGGCAGGTCTCTTCGGCATTGACTATTACGTGGAATTCGGCGCCAGAACCATGGCTACGCCAGACGGCCGCCATGCGGGGGAACCGCTGTCCAAGAACCTGTGTGCCGTGACCGCCATGGACAGAAAGGGCATTACCGCGCTGATCCACTCCGTCACGGCGATAGATCACGCAAGTTTTCCCAACGGCTCGGTGCTGGATGTGGTGCTGCATCCGTCAGCGGTGCAGGGCGAGGACGGCCTGGAGGCCTTTTACGGCGTGCTGATGACCTACATGAAACAGGGCGGCTTCGCCATGCACGGAAATGTGTTCGACGGCCGGGCTCTGCGGGCAGCTCAGGCCGATCCGGAGTCGTATAAAAACCTGCAGGTGCGCGTCTGCGGCTGGAACGTATACTTTGTCAACCTCTCCCGGGCGGAGCAGGATGAGTTTATCAAACAGGCGGAGCACGTAAGTTGAAAATTATGGTAAAAAGTGTCGCTTTGAAATGTAAATAAAGCGACACTTTTACTTATTGTAATATTATAAAGCTTGTTTATGTATATTGCATAAAAACTTGATGGCTAAACTGGCGATTGTGCAAATTGAAAAAACGATTGAGAAAGCGTATTATAAAATTAAGTTTACAGTTGCATGTAAACAAATTTTATCAGGAGGAATTATCCCCATGAAGAAAGTCCTTGCACTCTCTCTGGCTCTGATGATGGTCCTCGCGCTGGTTCTGACCGGCTGCGGCGGCTCCGGCAATCAGACCACCACCACCGCCGCTGCTGCGACCACCGCTGCCGCTGCCGGCAACAAGACCACCGCTGCTGCCACCACCGCTGCTCCCGCTGACGAGACCGTCGTCCTGCAGTGGTACGCCCGTCAGGGTACTGACAATGACTGGGCCATGGTCGAAGAAGCTTACAACGAGAAGTTCCTCGAGGACATCAACGCTACTGTCGAGTGGCACAACTTCTCCAACGCTGACTACGATCAGAAGGCTACCGCCGCCATGTCTGCCCAGCAGCCCATGGACGTCGTGTTCACCTCTGCTGCTCAGCTCCGCTTCCTGACCTGGCAGAAGGCCGGCGCCTTCATGCCCCTGAACGATCTGCTTGAGCAGTATGCTCCCGAGACTCTGGCTGCCATTCCTCAGTACGTCTGGGACGGCGCCTCTGTCGGCGGCCAGATCTACGGTATGCCCACCTACAAGGACATGTCCGTTGACATGGGCTTCATCTACAACCAGACCCTGGCTCAGGACCTGGGCATCGAAGAGAAGATTCTGAACTCCGGTTACACCTACGGTAAGGACCTGGATGCCATCTTCTACGAAGCCAAGGAACTCCGTGATGCCAAGTATCCCGACTGGGCCAAGATCTACCTGATCTCCCACCGTCAGGATATGCACATCTACTACCACGCTGATACCCTGGTTTCCATCGCCACTGCCGCTATCGAAGGCTCCTTCAAGAACGACGGCGAGCTGGCCGAAGGCAAGAAGATCTTCAACCCCTATGCCACCAACGAGTACGCCGATGCCATCAAGCTCATCACCCGCTGGGTTGATGACGGCATCTTCCCCTTCGATCCTCAGAATGCCGATCCGGAAGGCGCTCTGAAGAAGACCGGCGCTTCTCTGGGTAACTTCACCTGGGGTACCGTCGTTCCCAACGTCAAGCAGTACGACGCTTTTGATCAGTCCATCATCCATCCCACCCATTCCTTCACCTACACCGGTTACATCCAGGCCGTCATGAACGCCATCGCTTCTCACTCCGAGAATCCCGAGAAGGCCATGCAGGCTCTGAACCTGATGTTCATGGATCCCGTTTACTCCACCATGTGGCGTTTTGGTGTCCAGGGCACTCACTGGAACCTCGTTGAGAAGGACGGCGTCCAGCGTGTTGACTTCACCGGCACCCGCAACGAAGATAAGTCCAACCGCGGCTTCTATCTGTGGTACCATGCCGAGCTGGGCAACCTGTTCACCTGCTACCTGCCCATCGAGCTGGCTGACGACTTCTATCCCGAGCTGGAGAAGATGAACGACAACGCCATCGCCTCCTACTACATGGGTATGGTCGCCGACTCTACTCCTGTTGAGAACGAAGTCGCTGCCGTCGCCGGTGTTGTCGCTGAGTATCACGACACCCTGAAGATGGGCATGACTCCCAACGTTGACGAGCAGATCGCTGCCTTCAATGAGAAGCTCAACGCCAACGGCGCCGAGAAGATCATCGCCGAGGTTCAGGCTCAGGCCGACGCTTGGGCTGCCGAGAACCGCTAATTAACTCTGTATTCATACAGATCTTCTTCATGCAATCTGTAAACGGGAGACCGCGGTACGGCGAAAGCTGTGCCGCGGTCTCCCGCTTTTTGTGTAATGTGCGGCGGTTCGTTGACAAAAAAACCTCCTTGTGCTATACTCAAGCTGTAATTTGGCTGATCATAACAGGAGGACGATTTTATGTACACAAAACTCACTTATAAACCTCTGTGGACACTGAAAAGCGGTCAGGACGGCACGATCTGGGGCGATTTTATCTTCCGCTTCAACGGCCGCGGTGACTGTCAGGTATTTACCCTGTCCAACCGCCAGTATTTTGCCTCATTCACGCTGGATCAGACCGATCTCTTCTCTCCCCACAGCAACGCTGTTGCATTCGGCGCCGAGCGCTGGGAAGAAAACGACGAGTTCCCGCTGCTCTATACCAACCTCTACAATAACTACGCCAAGGCGGAAGATCGCCGTGAGGGTGTCTGCTGTGTGTACCGCATAACCCGTGAGGACAAGACCTTTTCCACAAAGCTTGTGCAGGTGCTGCGCATCGGCTTTGTCGATGACCGTGCGCTGTGGAAGTCGCAGGACGATGAATCGGACGTGCGTCCCTACGGCAACTTCGTCGTGGATGCCGGGGCGAAGAAGCTCTACGCCTTTGTCATGCGCGATCGTGATCGCCTGACCCGTTACTTTGAGTTTGACCTGCCCACCCTCGCCGACGGCGAGATCTGCGAAAAGTGCGGCGCGAAGGTCGTGACGCTCAAAAAGGAAGATATCCTTGCGCAGTTTGACGGCGCGTACGCAAACTACATCCAGGGCGCCTGCTGCCGCGACGGCATCATCTATTCCGTCGAGGGCTTCAACGTGACCTGTGCCAATCCCGAGACGCCCAACCGTCCCCGCCTGCAGGTCATGGATGCCAAGAGCCGTACCCAGATCGGCGACTTTGATCTGGCGGACATGGGCCTGCTGATGGAGCCTGAGTTCATCGAATGGGCAGGGGATACGCTGATTTACTCCGATGCCCGGGGTAACTATTTCTCGTTCGTCCTCGAGTAAGCCGCGAAATGAAAAAACGCCGCTGCGTACACGCGGCGGCTTCCTCTTTGTGGACAGACAAACAAATAACCCCTGACCTTGGATTTCCTCAACGGTCAGGGGTTATTTTTCTGATATCTTGATATCTAACATCATTTTAACCTCTCTTTCTGCAGAAACCTTTCTTTCTGCCGGTTCGGCCGGTGTTTTCAGTTTCTCTGTCCGACGATGTATATCAATCCCGGATTCGGCGGCTGTTTACAGCGCTTACCGGCTCTGTTTGTGGTGTCTGACAGGATTCTGAAATCAGAGCCTTGGAGTTTTACCTGTACATTGGTATCACCCTTTCTTGTCTATATTTTAGCATGAGATATGCAGAAAAACAAGATGGAATGCTGCACAGAATAATTATATATGGTTTGTACGAAACGGAGATTTGCAGGAATTATAGGAAAAAACGTTGACTTTCCGGGTGATAAAATGTTATACTAAATCTGTTAGGCAGCCAAAAGACTGCTCTTTTTTGTACTCAAAAACACGGTTTAGAGCGATGAAGTATTGAAACGGATGAAGGAAAATGAAGGTATCGATGCAGAAAAAGCGGACGATTGCTGGCGGAACGCAAAATGGCGGCAGATGGATTCTGCAAAATGGCAAACGGAAAATCTGAATATTTATGCAACGCGATAAAGGAGTATGCAATTGTCACATATTAAGAAATCACAGGCAAAACACACATCATCTTGCATAAAGCACAAAACGAGACGAAAAAAATGAGTAAAAACCGGTGACTTTTTTGCGAATATGACTTGCAAAAAATGCGGAAAACCTGTATACTGATTGCACGGCCGAAATGGCTCATAAAAAAACAAGGAGAGACTCAAATGAAGAAGATTCTCGCTCTCGTGCTGACTGTTGCCATGCTGCTCACTCTTGCAGCCTGCGGCGGCGCTACCACCATGACCATGGGTACCGGCGGTACCTCCGGTACTTACTATGCTTTCGGCGGCGTTCTGGGCAACCAGATCAAGACCTCTGCCGGCATCACCGTCAACGTTGTTTCCACCGACGGTTCCAAGGCCAACATCCTCGGCATCGACGCCGGCAACTACCAGCTGGCCACCGTCCAGTCTGACGTTATGGCTTATGCCGCTCAGGGCATCTCCAGCTTTGAGGCTGAAGGCGCTCTGGACTCTTTCCGCGTCATCGGCGGCCTGTACGAAGAGCCTGTGCAGCTTGTGACCATGGATCCCGAGATCAAGACCGTTTCTGACCTGGCCGGTAAGAAGGTTTCTATCGGTGCCGCCGGTTCCGGTACCTACTTCAATGCCATGGACGTTCTCAATGCCGCCGGTCTGACCGAGACTGACATTCAGCCCCAGTACCAGTCCTTCGCCGACTCTGCCGATGCTCTGAAGGACGGCAAGATTGATGCTGCCTTTGTCGTCGCCGGTCCTCCCACCCCCGCCATCACCGAGCTGTGCCTGGCCACTGACGCTTACCTCGTTCCCATCGACGGCGAGATCGGTGACAAGCTGATGGCTGACTCTCCCTACTACACTCCCTATGTGATCCCCGCCGGCACCTACAACGGCCAGACCGAGGATATCAACACCGTTACTATCAAGGCTACCCTGATCGTCAGCACCAACGCTTCTGAGGATAATGTCTATAAGATCACCAAGGCTATCTTCGACAACATCGACACCATCACCTCCAACCACGCCAAGGGCGCCGAGCTCTCTCTGGAGAACGCCACTTCCGGTATGACCGCTCCCTTCCATAAGGGTGCTGCCAAGTACTTCGCCGAGAAGGGCCTCACTGTTGAAGCCAAGTAAGCAACTCTGAACTGACTCTTTCACGATTGGCTGCGGCTGCTACGGCCGCAGCCAATCGTCGTAATGAAAACTCTTTTCCCAAGGAGGATTCCAATGGCAATTTTTAAGAAGAAAGCAGCGCCCGAGGTGCAGGAGCCGATGGATCTTGACGCGGTCATGAAGAAATTTGACCGTGAATCCAATACCCGTATCTGGGAAGGCGTGCCCAAGATTGTTGTCACCTGCATTCTGGCGGCCTTTTCCGTGTTCTGCATCTACGTGACCCTGTTTGCCACCTGGCTGGATGAGATCCGTCTGACCACCTTCATGGCCTTCATCATGCTCATCGGCTATCTGGTGTTCCCTGCCAGAAAGGGTAAGCAGCGCGTCAACTACATGCCGTGGTATGATATCGTTCTGCTCGTTGCCGGTACCGGCGCGTTCCTGTACTATGCGGCAAACGCTTCCACCATCGTTGCACGCTTCAACATCCTGCCCTTTGAGGTCATCATCGGCATCATCGGTATCGGCTGTCTGGCCGAGCTCTGCCGCCGCAGCGTGGGTCTGCCGATCCTCTGTGTGGCCGGCGTCCTGCTGATCTACGCCCTGATCTGGGGTTCCACCAACCCCGATTTCCTCAAGCGCATCACCGAGAACGTGCGTGTGCTGTTCTACTCCAAGGAAGGTATCCTCTCCACGCCCGTCAACGTCTGCTCCAAGTACATCGTGATGTTCATCATCTTCGGTGCCTTCCTTGAGCGTACGGGTATCGCGGACTTCTTCATTAAGATTTCCAATGCCCTCGTCGGACGCTTCTCCGGCGGTCCTGCCAAGGTTGCGGTTGTTGCCTCCGCTCTGGAGGGTATGGTTTCCGGCTCCTCCGTCGCCAATACCGTCGGTTCCGGCGCCGTCACCATTCCGCTGATGAAAAAAACCGGCTACAAGCCTGAGTTCGCCGCCGCCGCTGAGGCTTCCGCCTCCACCGGTGGTCAGATCATGCCTCCCATCATGGGCGCCGCCGCCTTCCTGATGGCGGAAACCGTGGGTGTGCAGTACTCCACCATCGTTACCAAGGCGATCCTGCCTGCCGTTCTTTACTTTGCCGGTGTTTTCATCACCGTCCACCTGGAAGCCAAGAAGGAAGGTCTGCGCGGTCTGACCCGTGAGGAGCTGCCCCGCGTCAAGCCGCTGCTCAAGCAGCTGTACCTGCTTCTGCCGCTGGTTCTGCTCATCTATCTCGTCGGTACCAGCACCCGTTCCATCGCCTACGCCGCTGCTATCGCTATCGTCGTGGCGATCGTCGTGAGCATGTTCAATAAGGAACACCGTATCACCCCCAAGCGCCTGCTGGAGGCCCTTGCCGCCGGTGGTCAGGGCATGATCACCGTCGCCGTCGCCTGCGGTGTCGCGGGTATCGTCGCCGGTATTATCGGCGTGACCGGTCTTGCCTACATGCTGTTCAACGGCATCGTGGCGCTGGCCGGTAACCAGACGATTATCGCACTGTTCCTGACGATGCTCTGCTGCATCGTGCTGGGCATGGGTGTTCCCACCACCGCCAACTACTGCATCATGGCCGCTACCTGCGCACCGATTCTGGTGCAGATGGGCGTGCCGATGATCGCCGCCCACTTCTTCGTGTTCTACTTTGGTATCGTGGCCGACCTGACGCCTCCTGTTGCCCTGGCGGCCTATGCCGGTGCAGCCATCGGCCAGGCCAATCCCATGAAGACGGCATTTACCGCGACGAAGCTCGCCATCGGCGCCTTCATCGTGCCCTACGTCTTTGCGCTCAATCCCACGATGCTCTTCATCGACGTCCACTCTGTGTTCGATGTCGTTCTGATCATCATCACCTCGCTGGTCGGAATCTTCGCCGTGTCTGCTGCACTGGAAGGCTGGCTGATCCGTGGCATGAAGTGGTACGAGCGTCTGGTGAGCGTGATCGGCGGCCTGCTGCTGATCATCCCCGGTATCGTGACCGACGTGGCCGGTCTTGCACTGGTGGCCGTCGTTGTTGTGTATCAGCTTCTGATGAACCGCAGCCAGAAGGCCGCAAACGCATAATCTAGTCTGTATCAAAAAGGTCGCTGCACTCCGTGTGAACTGCAGCGGCCTTTTTATGTACCTTTTGCAGCCATCCAACTGTGGGTTGTACGCCGTAAATGCAAACAATCCGCAGTTGGATTCTGTCAATACCGCCTCCATTGGATTCAAACGGTGATTGTGATATACTGTAGACAGTGAAAGCCGGCGTTCACAAATCTGTATAAGAAGGAGAACAACCATGGATATGACGATCATCGGCAGACAGATCGCGCTGCTTCGCAGAGAAAAGGGGAGCCGTCAGGAGGATCTGGCCAATTACGTGGGTGTGAGTGCTCAGGCGGTATCGAAATGGGAAAACGGCGGCGTGCCGGATACGGAGCTGCTGCCGGGTATTGCGGATTACTTTGGCGTATCGGTGGACACGCTGTTCGGCCGCTGCATCACGGATTACAGTGATCTGCAGGCGGCAATTGTCAAAAAGATCAACGAGGTACCGGAGGAAGAGCGGTTTGCGCAGGTCATGGAGCGGTGCTGGGATATGGAACGTGCACTGTTCGGCGTGAGCAGCGATGACCTTGAGACAGAAAAGACGCTTGAGAATAAGAAGAAAGAGCTCGGAGAACAACTTCGCTATTCCAGCATCATCACCGATTATGGGTTTTCGCGCATGGGTCTTTCGGCGCGGATGCAGTATTTTCTGGTGGTGCCGCAAATTCCGGACACGCAGGCGGCGTTATTTGAAGGAATCGACTATCCGGCGTTCTTTAAGGACTTCGCAGAGCGCGATGTTTTTGATGCCTGTGTCATGCTCCATCGACGTGAGGAAGGCAAAGCATTTACTGCGGGACTGCTGATGAAGAAGCTCGGACTGGAACCGGAGCGCGCGCAGCAGGTCCTTGACATTCTGGCAAAGTATCGTCTCATCCGTGAGACGGCTATTGAGCTTGACGATTCGACGCAGATTGTCTATCACTTTAATCCCACTCCGTCCTTCGCAGCACTTCTGATTTTTGCACGTGAGATGATCGCGCCGCCGAAGACTTTTGATTATTTTCAAATAAATAAAGATAAGGCTTATCTGTAATCGCAAAGCATCTGTGAGGCAGATCCGAAGATCTGCCTCACAGATGCAACAAAAAAGCCGCCCTGTCGGCGGCGTCAACTTCCTCAAAATAAAACTAAGCCCTGACCTTGGATTTCCTCAACGGTCAGGGCTTAGTTTTCTGAACTCTTGGTATCTAACATCATTTTAACCTCTCTTTCTGCAGAAGCTTCCCTTCTGCCGGCTCGGTTCATCCTTTCCTGAAACGTAGTTCAACCTGTATATCAATCACTGACCCGACGGGACTCATCGTCTCAGCGCCTTATGATTCGTTTGCTGAACGCTGCTCAAGATTAGTGTTGAACCTTCGAGTTTTACCTGTACATTGGTATCACCCTTTCTGTGTCTATATTGTAGCATGGAAACGGACGATATGCAAGACGGAATGCTGCACAGAATATTTGTACACAACTTGTATAAAACAGAGATTTGCAGAAAACCTTCGAAAAAAACGTTGACGGATACGCATATTGTTTGATATACTGAAAATGTTGGGGCGCGTCGATTTCGGAAAAATCGGCGCGCCTGTGTTGTTTTGAATGAATCGCAAAAAAATTTTATTTTCTGCTGCGACAAAATGCGTTTTCGAACGACTAATATATATGACTGCAGGAAAGGAGGAGGATTCGGTGCAGGACAGGGGAGCGGAGAGCTACAGGCGGTTTCTGCAGGGCAGCGACGAGGGACTCGTAGAGCTCGTGCGGGAGTATAAGGACGGTCTGATCCTGTTCATGACGCGATACGTCAAGGATTTGTATGTTGCCGAGGAGCTGACTGAGGATATCTTTTTCAAGCTCATGACCCGCAAGCCGCGTTTCGATGAACGATCATCCTTCAAGACCTGGCTGTATACCATCGGGCGCAATTCGGCGATTGACTATATTCGCCGGTTCCACCGGGCGAGTCCGGTAGATGGTGAATGCCTGCAGAAAATGCAGGATGAGGAAGCAGAGCTTGAACGGGCTTACCTGAAAGCGGAGCAGAAGATCATAGTCAATCATATCCTGCAGCAGCTTGCACCGGAGTATGCGAGAGTGCTGCATCTGCGCTACTTTGAGGAGCTGGATAACGAACAGGTCGCGGCGGTCATGCGGATTTCGAACCAGCAGGCGAGAAATATGCTGTATCGGGCAAGGCAGAAACTGAAAACGGAATTGGAAAAGGCAGGGTTTGAATATGAAGAGCTGTGAAGAAATGGTGCAGAGCCTGTTTGCACGCCGGGAGGCATATGAAGCAGCGCGGAAAAAGCGCAGAAAGGCCGTGAAACGCGGCCTGACCGGGGTTGTCAGCGTCTGCCTGACGGCGGCGGTCTGCATGGGCTTCTGGTACACGGTAAACGGACAGACACAGGC